>JAYUBA010001177.1:0-3803 GCA_043741075.1 Frigoriglobus sp. | reverse complement strand
CGCCCGACGAATGGTGACATCCTTTTCGGCTTCCAACTGGTTCACGATGGCCCTGGCATCGGCACCCAGCGGACTCAGACGATGAATCAGATAGCTCCGCACCCTCGGATCGGGACCGTGCTTGAGCAACGGCCACACCTTCTCCGACTGCTTCATCCTCAAGAGCGCCACCGCCGCATTCGCCTGCCGCTTCGCCAGCGTTTCCCGCTTGTCGTCCGACGAGGGCAGTTCTGGGGGCAGCGTCTTGTCGATCTCGCCGATCAGCACGGGCAAGCCCCGCTCGCCCTGACCCTTGAACTTCGGATAAATGACGGCGAACTGCTTCTCGTCGGCGTCCATCAGCAGATTCGCCAGGACGGGCGGGTTGTCGGCGGCGTAGTCGGCGAGAATGCTCGTCGCCAGACTGCGTTCCGCATCCCGCCGATCCGCATCCCGGTAGATGGCTACCAGGGACGGGAGCAGCTTCCCCCGGACCGGGCGAAAGCCCTCCAGCCAGAGGCCCAGGAACACCGGGTTCTCCCCCACCAGTTGCTCCACGACCGGGCCGCCGGCCTTCGCCCACTTCTCGCCCTCCGGGTCGTACTTCGCCAGCGCCGCCGCCGCCCGCAACCGTTGCGGTTCTTTCCCCTTCGCTGGCTCCTCCACCACAGCCCAGAGTTTGCCGAGTAAGGCATCCTTGTGCGCGGCCAGAGCATCGCGGATCACCGGCACTTCGTGCGGAGCAGCATCCAGCAACCGCCCGTGGAGGTAATCGACTTGCGTGGCGTCTACCGGCAACAGGGCGAGGCTGGCGTGGAGTTTCGGCCGCGAATTGACCCCCGCCTTGTCGTTTTCCTCTCGCAGTAACGGATCGGTCCACGTTCGATACTCGGCCATCTCGCCGATGATGGCCGGCGTTTGCGCCGTGTCCGCATTCAGAACGGCCTGAACCAATCCGGCCCCGTGTGTGGCTTTCCGCTGTTCCTCGGCACGATCACGATTCGTCCGATTCTGCTCTTCGACTTGATCTCGGATCACCAAACCCGTCACCGTCGCCACGGCCAGCAGCAAGCCGACAAGCGCGCTCCGCAGCGTGTGATACCGCCCGGCCTTCCGCATCATCCTCTGTTGTGGCGGCGTCCGGTTCTTCTTGGCCGTGAGCCAACGGATACTGAGCCACTGCCGCAGCGACGGCAGTTGGCGGTTCTCCGGCCGGGCGGTCCACACCGCCGCCCGATCCGCCAGCAGCAGTTCGGCCCGACCGCGCCGCGTTTCCTTCTGCTTGCGCGTGAGCCAATCCCGCAACGACGGCACGAGGTAGTCGTGCGTGAGTTGGTAGTAGCGCGCGCCAGACTGTACCGGCGACGCGGATTCCTCGGCCCTCTCTTTGCCCTCCGGGTCGGTGGGGGTGATGAGCCGGATTTCGCCGTCGAGGATGCGTACCAGGGCGTCGAAGTCCTTCGGGCGGCTCGCGTACCCCGACGCTTCCAACAACTCGCCATACGCCCGCATGTGCCCCTTGATGTCCGTCCCCGATTCGGGCAGCAGGGCCTTCAGGACGCCCCGCGCCGCCTTCTGGTGGTAGCGGTGTTCGGGCGGAGCCGTGGCCGCGCTGAACGTCTCCTCCAAAAACGTGACCCCCACGCCTTCGGTCCCGCCCACCGCCTTCAGCGTGGCCGGCGTCCACGCCTTGCCCTTCATCATCTCGGCGAACAGAGCCAGGCGCACGCTAATGACCTTGCCGTCCTGTGCCAGCCCGGACACCGCCTGAGTCAAGAACTCCTTCTGGTCTTTGGCGACCTCGGCGGAAGTATCGGGCAACACGCCGAAGGCCCGACCGAACGCCGCCAGCACCTTCTCGGCGTGGCGGATCGGGAACAGATCCGCCAGCGCACTGTTCTGCCCTTCGACCAATCGGACTTCCAGGTCGCGCAGGAACCGGCTGACGGCCAGCCAGAAATCATCCCGCACCATCACCACGCACTGCACCCGGCCCCCGTCGCACTGGCGCAGGGCTTGCACCAACTCCGTATTGGACTCGTCCTTCTTCGCGTGCAACCACTGCTCGAACTGATCGAGGACGATCAGCAACTTCTTGCCCGCCGGAACGCCCTGGCCCCGGCGCAGCGCGGCCAGCGTCTCCTTCAGCCCCAGGTTGGCGGGCAGCGCCGGACAACGCTTGCGGAGGCCGTTCAGCAATCGGGCCTCCGTCTCCTCGGCAGTGGCCTCGACGTACACCGCGATCACGGCGTCGGACAATCGCGGCAACAATCCCGCCTTTACGAGTGACGATTTGCCACATCCACTTGGGCCGTAGATCAGGCCCACCGTGAACGTCTGATCCGCGTCCGTTTCCTCGATCCGCGTCTTCCAGAAGCGCAGGCTATCGGGCAGCCCGTCACGGTCCCGTGGCCCCGGCAACAGTTCGAGGAAGAAGTCGGCGTCGTGGGCGTCGAACGACCGCAGACCCTTCGGCACGATCTTGATCGGCCGACTGTCGGAAGTCGGTGTCGCGGGCGTGACGGATGCGCCCGACCCGGCCACCGTCGAGGGCGGTTGAACGACCGGCGCGACCTGAGCGAGTCCGACGACGGGCGGCACGTACTGGGGCTGTTCGGTCAGGAAGTGCCGCAGGTCGTCGGCCATGTCCTTCGCGGTCGAGTACCGATCCGATGCCCGCTTCGACAGCGCCTTGAGGCACATGCGTTCGAGTTCCTTCGGGATGGCGTCGTCGTACTGCCGGGGCGGTCGCGGCTCGAAGCTCGTAATCTGCTCCAACAACTCCGTTTGCGAATCCGCCTTGAACGGTCGCCGACCGACCAGCAACTCGTAGAACACGACCCCCAAACTGAAGATGTCGCTGCGGCCGTCCACCCGGTGCCCTTCGCCCCGCGCCTGTTCCGGGGACATGTAAGCCGGCGTCCCGGCGAACCCCGGCCCCGTGCCCACGTCCTGCTCGCGCAGCGCCAGCCCGAAGTCCGCCACGAACGGCTTGTCGGCCTTGTCGAGGAGAATGTTGCCCGGCTTGATGTCGCGGTGTACCAGCCCGTGCTTGTGGGCGTAGTGCAACGCCTCGGCCACTGTCGCAACGAGTTCCACGGCCTCGTGCAGCACCACACGGGACTGCTTGAGCCGCCCGGCGAGGTCGGTGCCGTCGATGAACTTGGACACGACGAAGCACGGGAACCACTCGGTGCCGCCCACGTCGAACACGGGCACGATGTGCGGGTGGTCGAGGCCCGCAACGGTGCGGGCTTCCATCAAGTAGGCTTCGGCCTGGTCGGGCCGTGCCACGAGCCGGGGGTGCGGCACCTTGATCGCCACCGGGCGGTGCAACTGGTCGTCGTGCGCGAGATACACGAGACCGAACCCGCCCTTGCCCAGCACCTTCTCGACCCGGTAACGCCCGATCTGTTCTGGTAGCGCGGCGGACGCGGCCGCGCTCGCGGCACTGGGGGGGGTGGCGGCCGGCGGCTGAAGCTGCTCGGCAGTGAGGTCGGGGTCGGGCATGGCGCGCGTCACTCGGTGCGAACGGAGGCAGCGGAAAGCACATCGTACCCGCAGTGCGCGGGGCGATCCAGAGTCGAACGAGTTGACCCGAACACGGAGAACGGTCGTTCGCCCTGTTGGTGCCCTCGGGTGCAGCAATTGATTGTGGTGGGTGATGTGGGTTGGGGGTAGTCTGAGGGTGCCCTTGGAGGAACCGCCACGTCCCGTACGTTCCGGTCCCGACGGTGGCCGGTGTGGTTCGCCTCGATCGGCTCTCCCTCGTCTGCCCGCGGTGCCACGCGGGCCAGCATCCGCTCGGCGACCGCCGCGGGGTG
>JAYUBA010001176.1:0-3804 GCA_043741075.1 Frigoriglobus sp. | reverse complement strand
ATCGGCACGCCGTGGACCAACTCCATGACGAAGAATGGCTGGCCCGGGGGGGTCATGCCGCCGTCGAAGACGCGGGCAATGTTCGGGTGATCCATCATCGCCAGCGCCTGCCGCTCGGCGTCGAAGCGAGCCAGCACCGCCTTCGAGTCCATTCCGGTCTTGATGAGTTTCAGCGCCACCTGCCGCTTGACCGGTTCGGTCTGGTTGGCCAGATAGACCGACCCCATGCCGCCCTCGCCGATCACCTCGACCAGCGCGTACCGACCGGCGATCACCGCCCCCAACTCGACGGCGGTGGAACGGTCCCGGCCGGCCGGGGTGTCCCCGAAGGTGCCGGTGGCCCCGCCCGGTCCGTAGTCCTCGGTCGCCGGTTCCGCCGGCAAGTCGGCGGTCGCCGCGAACCCGGCGGGGGCGACGGGGGGACGGTCGAGCGGACTGCCCCCCCGGGCGTGGGCGGCCAGTAACTCGTCCAGTCGGCGGCGCACGTCCGGGTTCCCGGCACACGCCTCCTCGAGGAACGCGGCCCGTTCCGCCGGGTCGGTCCGGGCCAGGGCGTCGGTAAAGAGGGCGAGTTCGTTCACGGGACACTCCAGAGGGGTGGTTCGTCCCACCCCATGCGGAATCGGCCCCCGGATCGCGCAGTCGATTCCGAAAGGTATTGTCAACTTCTGGACAGGTCCGCCGCCAGCCAGGCCCGCGCGTACGCCCACCAGGCGTCGGCGGTCCGCGGGGCGATGCCCAGTGCCTCGGCCGCCTCGGGTACAGTGAGGCCACCGAAGTAGCGCAGGGTCACGAGGTTAGCCACTCTCGGCTCGCGCGCGGCGAGTCGGTCGAGGGCGTCGTGGACCGCAAGGGTGTCATCATCGGGGTCGATTCCGGGGAGGCGGTCCAGATCGACCGTCACCCGCCGGCCGGCACCCCGCTTGGCGGCCATGCGGCGGCGGGCGTGATCGACGAGGATGCGGCGCATGGCCTCCGCGGCGGCGGCGAAGAAGTGCCCGCGACCGTCGAAGTGCTGGTCCCCGACCAGCCGCAGGTACGCCTCATGCACCAGCGCGGTGGCGTCGAGGGTGTGGCCGGGGTTCTCGGCGGTCATCTTGGCGGCGGCGAGTGTCCGCAACTCGTCGTACACGAGCGGGAGCAGGTCGGCGGCAGCCCGGCGATCACCGGCCGCAGCGGCGTCGAGGAGGCGGGTCACATCGGGCATGACGGTTGAGTGTAACCGTTGCGGACGAAGCGGGTGCGGAAAACCCGCCGCGGAACCGCGATTCGACCGCTCACCGGACGTTTACCGTTTCCCCCCCCAACGGCCGTGTGTTTCCGGACGGGTTCGGGTGGACGGCCGCCGTGCACCGCCTTATCCTTCCCGCGGCAATCACACGCGGTCGTTTTCAGGGAGGTGATCGTGGCCGGAGACGTGACGCCGGACCGGATTCTCCAGCTCGGGTTCGGCTTCTGGGGACCGAAGGTCGTGCTCAGCGCGGTCGAACTCGGCGTGTTCACCGAACTGGCGAAGGGGGCGGCCGACCTCGGCGCCCTGACGACCCGCCTCGGCCTGCACCCGCGGGCCGCGCGGGACTTCCTCGACACCCTGGTCGCGCTCGGCATGCTCGACCGGACCGACGGGACGTACGCGAACACGGCGGACGCCGACCGGTTCCTGGACCGGGCCAAACCGGGGTACGTCGGCGGCATCCTGGAGATGGCCAACGCCCGGCTGTACCCGTTCTGGGGGCACCTGACCGAGGCCCTCCGCACCGGCCGCCCGCAGAACGAGGCCAAGCACGACGCGGGGGCGAGTCCGTTCGCCGCCCTGTACGCCGACCCGGCCCGGCTCCGGCTGTTCCTCCAGGGGATGACCGGGATCAGCCTGGGGGCCGCCACCGCCATCGCGGCGAAGTTCCCGTGGCGGGACTACCGGACCTTTGTGGATGTCGGGGGCGCGCAGGGGGCGTTGCCGGTGCAGGTGGCCCTGGCCCACCCGCACCTGACCGGAGCGAACTTCGACCTGCCGGCCGTCGGCCCGGTGTTCGCCGAGTACGCCGCGTCGTTCGGTCTGGCCGACCGGCTGCGGTTCCTTCCCGGCGACTTCTTCGCCGGTCCGCTGCCGCCGGCCGACGTGCTGGTGATGGGTCACATCCTGCACGACTGGGACTTGCCGCGGAAGAAGGAGCTGATTGCGAAGGCGTACGCCGCGCTGCCCGCGGGCGGGTCGCTGGTGGTGTACGAGGCCCTGATCGACGACGACCGGCGGGCGAACGCGTTCGGGCTGTTGATGAGCCTGAACATGCTGATCGAGACGCCGGGCGGGTTCGACTACACCGGGGCCGACTGCCAGGGGTGGCTACAGGAAGCCGGGTTCCGGGAGACGCGGGTCGAGCACCTCGTCGGCCCCGACTCGATGGTCGTCGGGGTCAAGTAGCGGGGTGATCGATTCGTCTCCCCCGCTTTGCCGGGGGCGGCGTCATGCGGCCCGCTGCTCGGTGTGGGCCGGCCACCGCCGCACCCGGTCCAGCTCGCCCGGCCAGTCGGCCGACAGCCGCACCGCCAGGAACCGGGCGTACACCAGGTCCAGCGTCTCCAGCAGCTCCCGCACCTGCGTGGCCCGCTCCTCCAGCTTCGCACGCGCGGGGGAAGACAACGGACTCGCCCCGGTGGGCGGATCGGGACCGAGTTTTCAGCTCAAAAGCGAATCGGGTTCGTTTTTCGGGGGCTACCCCTCGGTCCGACGTGTCCACAAAAGCGGAAACGGAACGTTGCCGGTATAATCGCCGTCTGGCTCGAAGACACCCCGTCCGCATGGAAGGCTGCGTCAATCTTTGTGCCCGGGTTGCCGGTGACTTCAATGCGCAGGTCTTGCTGTGGCGGCGGGATAAACCAGTGGGGATTCAATATCGCCTCCAAGGCGAGATAAAGCCCCAACACCACGACCAGACCAAGCAACCAGTTTTTTCGCTTTCGCACGTTGGTCGCCTCCGCCGCCGAACGACCCAGCTCAGCAGCGGCGGGGGCCGAGTGAGCTACAAACTCCAGAAAGCCTACCTGCCCCCGTCGTCGGCTGCAGCGCCTGGTTCGGCGTCTTGCGGCCCAGGTCCGTACGCCGCATGTGATGGTCGGCCACCAGACGCCGCCTGGGGGCTGTACCCGCAGTACACGCACCGGCCGCCTACCATCTTTGCCCCGCAGTGATTGTCAGGCGGTGGCCGCTCGTGCGCCCGGATGCCTGGGTACTGGAACAGCGGGACGGACGAGTCGCGGGCCAACCCCTCCAGCTTCTTCCACGCCTTGACTGTCCGCTGTCGCCTACATAATCAGTTGGGAGCAACAGTGAAAGACCACCTCCAGCTTCTTCCACGCCTTGACTGTCCGCTGTCGCGGGGCGCGGAACAGCAAGCCCATCGCCGTCATCGGCCCTTTGCACTCGGGGCAGGGGGCCGGGGTGACGGTGCCGTTGTACGTGCCCCGGACCTTGAACGCCTTGCGGCACGTGAAGCAGGCATAGTGCTGCTTGCAGTTCGAGTGCTCGAAGTCGAACGACCCCATGCGCCCTCCGCCTCCGCCGCCGAACGACACAGCTCAGCAGCCCGGCCCGCCTCGGGAAGCTATGAACTCCCAGAAACCAAAGTGGCGGGCCGGGTCTGCTACAGCGCCTGGTTCGGCGTCTGGGCTGCTCACTACCAGAACCTCCAACCCCGCTTGGCGGCCTGGACTGAGTGCTGCAGGGACACCGCGGCGATTAATTCGGTGAGTTGCTTGTCGAAGGCCGCGATCTCCGAGTCGAACTTTTCGGAACGTTCGTCGTAG
>JAYUBA010001175.1:0-3812 GCA_043741075.1 Frigoriglobus sp. | reverse complement strand
TTCGCCTTGTGACTGGGCGAACCCGGAGCGTCAGCGACGGGGTGAATCGAACCCACCCAAACCGCTCCGACGGAAACTCACCTCGCACTCCCACTTTCGACGAACCGAGCCATGCCCCGCACCGCGATCGCCATCCTGGCCCACCCCGACGACGCCGAGTTCCTTTGCGCCGGCACCCTCGTGCGGTTGCGGAAGGAGCACGGCTGGACGGTCTACGTCGCCACCATGACGCCCGGCGACTGCGGGTCGGCCGAACACCCGCCGGACGAGATCGCCCGCATCCGCCGCGGCGAGGGGACGGCCGCGGCCGAGGCCGTCGGGGCCACCTACCACTGCCTCGAAGAGCGCGACCTGCGCGTCATCTACAACGAGCCGGCGCTCGAGAAGGTGACGCGGCTCATCAACGCGGTCGCGGCCGACGTGGTGTTCACCCACAGCCCGGACGACTACCACCTGGACCACGAGCAGACGAGCAAGTTGGTGCGGGCGGCGACGTTCGCGGCCCCGATCCCGAACTTCCTCCACGGCCGCCACCTGCACCCGCCGCTGGAGCACATCCCGCACCTGTTCTACTGCGACCCGCTGGAGGGCACCGACGCGTTCGGCCGACCGATCGTCCCCGGCTTCCGCATCGACATCAGTGCGGTAATCGAAGACAAGGCGCGGATGTTGGAGTGTCACGAGAGCCAGCGGAACTGGCTGCGGAAGCACCACGGCGTGGACAACCTGGTGGAGTCGATGAGGGAGTGGGGGGCCGCGCAGGGGAAGCCGGTCGGGGTGCGGTACGCGGAGGGCTTCCGCCAGCACCTCGGCCACAGCTACCCGAAGGACAATGTCCTCGCCGACCTGCTGGGCAAGGCGTGACCGGCGAGCCGGAAGCGTGAGCGACGGACCGCGCGGCCCGTCGCTCACGCTTCCGACTCGTCAGAAATGCCCGCGTGATGTTTCCGGAATAATCCGGGCAACCGGCATTGACCCGGCCGTTCGACGGGTTTACGATCTTCATGTTGGTCAGGATTCGGACACGTTCGCACGTTCAGGATGGGCCGCCCATGTCCCGCTCGAACATCACCACCGCGATGCGCCGCGTCCTCGGCCTCACGTTCGCCTCACAATCAGAACGCCTCTCGACCGGAACCGCTTCCGGCCGACCCTGGAGTGCGTCGAGGACCGCACCGTGCCCGCGGGCACGATAAGCGTCGCGGCCGGGGCGAACGCCTACGAGGGCGGCGCGCCCGGCTCGTTCGTGCTGTCGCGCACGGACACGACCGCCGGGCAGAGTGTCAACTTCTCGTTCGGCGGCACGGCCAGTTCCACGGACTACGCCCAACCGCTCATGGCCGACTTCGACGTGGGCGTGAGCAGCATCACCCTCACCATCTTCGCGGCCGACGACAGCATCTCCGAGCCGACCGAGACCATCACGCTCATCCTCGGCGGCGGGACCGACTACACCGTTGGCGCGCCCGGCAGCGCGACCATCGACCTCATCGACAACGACCCGGCCGCGCCGCCGCTGGTGGGGATCGCGGCGCTCGGGGTCACGACGGCGGGCGGCCCCGTGGGCACGTTCCGCATCACGCGGGCGGACCCGACCGGCCCGCTCACGGTGAACTACGTCGCGTTGACCACGGTGGGCGGGGTGAGCTACACGGTCCCGGCGTTCGTGTCGTTCGCCGCCGGGCAGGCGTGGGCCGATCTGGTGGTGACGCCGACCGAGGGTGCCGACCCAACCCAGTTGATCGCGGTCACGATCACGCTGACGCCGGGCACCGGGTACGCGGTCGGGCCGGCCGACATGGCGACGCTTAACCTGTACGCCAACGAGGTGTCGGTGCAGGCGGTCGGCTCCGCCTACGAGGGGGGAGCGAGCGGCGGGTTCCGGCTCACGCGCACGGGCGACCTGAGCCAGAGCCTGAGCGTCTCGATTATGGTCGGCGGCACCGCGACGCCACTCATGGACTACGCCGCGCTGCCGCTGATCGTCACCTTCGCGCCGGAGCAGGACACCGTTGATGTCAGCGTCGCCGCGGTGGACGACGCCATCGCCGATCCGAACGAGGTCGTCACGGTCAGCATCATGGCCTCGACGATGTACGTGAGCGGTACGCCCGCGTCCGCGACGGTGATGATCGTGGACAACGACTCGCAGCTGGTGACGGTGACCAAGATCGCCGACGCGATTGAGGGCGGCGCGGCCGGCGCGCTCCGGTTTACGCGGACGGGCGACACGAGCCAGTCGCTGACGGTGGCCTACACCGTGAGCGGCACCGCGACAGTGGGGGCGGACTACACGGCGCTCTCCGGCACGGTCGCGATTCCGGCGGGCGCGTCGTTCGCGGATGTCGCGGTCGCGGCGGCAATCGACGGGTTGAACGAAGGCACCGAAACGCTGATCGTGGCCGTCGCTGTGAACGCGAACTATCAGGTCGATCCGAACGCGGTTGACGTGGTGAAGATTGCGGACATTGACGCCGGCCCCGGCGCGATCGGCGGCAAGGTGTGGAACGACAACGGCAACGGCATCCGCGACGTGGGCGAGGCACTGGTGGTCGGCTCGCCGGTCACGCTCCTCGACGTGGACGGCAAGCCCCTGTTCGTCACGCTCACGGACGCTTACGGTGCATACCTGGTCCCTGGTCTCGCGCTGGGCACGTACTTCGTGAGCTTCAGCGCGCCGCTGGGCTACTGGTACGCGCCCGCCGGGCAGGGATCGGACCTAGCCGCCAACAGCACGGTGGACGCGACGGGAACGTCCAGCGCCATTTCCCTGACATCGCTGAACACGACGAATCTGTTCGCCGGTGCCGGCTTTACGCCCATCGCAGCGCCGGATGTACCAGACCTGTCAGTGATCTTTACCTACAAGGATGGAAGCACCGTTGGGGCAAACGGCCTCAAGGTCGGCAAGTGGGGTGAAGTGCGCGGCGGCCAGTGGGTTTCCGTGTTTGAAGAGGATCCAGCACCCGCCAATCTCGCGCAGCCTGCGGGTAAACGAAAGCCCCGGTTGAGTGGTCCAGATGCGAAGGGACACGACTTCATTGATCGTGACGGCGACCGGTTTAATGTCCGGGTCAGAGACTTGGCGACGTGGGGGAAGATGAATGGCGCTAACCTGGCCAACCCGACAATCACCGTCAAGATTTCTACCTCGGAAGTGGCTGGATATGCCGCCTACAAGGACGCCGAGACCGTGATCTCGCTCACCCGTCTCTCGAACGCATTTGCCGGCGCGGATGGGTGGTACTGGTCGGACTCGCAACTTCTGGTGTCGAACGAAATAGACGATAAGTACCAAGACGCCAAATACCTCGGCGAGGACGATAAAGATGTAGTGCCGGCGACACCGTTCTACCAGAAGGACAATAACGACGCTAACACCCGTTTCCAAATCTCGGATCGGACGCACCGGGTCGCACTCGGTGCCAATGTTACAGTTACATATACTTACAAGAACGCTCAGATGGTTGATGTCACGGTCCCACCCGCGACCGCGCCTGTCAAAGTCGAGAAGACTGTCAAGCTGCATGTAACGATACTCCGCGACAAAGCTCTGGCCGATGGCGGCTTACGGGTCATCGCCCCGGCGGAGGTCAACAAAGACATCACCAGTATGCGTGAGATCTATGCGCAAGCCGGCATTCGTGTACTCCTCCAGGATTTCGTGAATGGGAATGTTGTCGCTGTTACAGACGTGAGCAACGACCAAGTTAGGGTACTTGTTTAGCGCCCCGGTAGCAGCACGGGTCGCGGAAGTAGCCGGTTGCCGAACCAGCGCAACGTCCGGCTGACGTGATCCACCACAGAGAGCG
>JAYUBA010001174.1:0-3813 GCA_043741075.1 Frigoriglobus sp. | reverse complement strand
CATCCTCGACATCGGCGGCGAATCGACCCGACCCAACGCGGTGCCGGTTTCACTCGAAGAAGAGTTGCGCCGCGTCGTACCCGTGGTCGCGGAGGTCGCGAAGCGGACCGCGGTGCCGATCTCCGTGGACACGATGAAGGCCGCGGTCGCCCGCGCGTGCCTCGAAGCCGGCGCCGCGATCGTCAACGACGTGTCCGGGTTCCGCGACCCGGCCATGATCGCGGTCGCAAAAGAGTTCCGCGCCGGCGTCGTCGTCATGCACATGCCCGGCGACCCGACGACGATGTTGCAGAACTCGCGGTATACCGATGTGGTGGCGGAGGTAACAACTTACCTCGAAGAGAGGTTGCGGGTTCTGGGGGAATGCGGTATCCAACCGGAAGCGGTGTGCCTCGACCCCGGCATCGGCTTCGGAAAAACGCTCGCGCACAACCTCGAACTGCTCGCGAACCTTGGCACGGTCGCGGGCCTCAATCGCCCGGTGTGCCTCGGCGTGTCGCGCAAAGGGTTCATCGGCAAGTTGTGCGGCCGTGAGTTGCACGCGCGCGACGCGGGTTCGCTCGCGGTCGCGTGCTTCGCCGCCGCCCGCGGCACGGCCCATGTGCTGCGCGTTCACGACGTGCCCGGCGCGCGCGACGCCGCCATCCTCCTCGAAGCCATCGACCAACACCGCCGCTGAGGCCCACTCCCGTGTCCGCTCTCCTCACGAGTCCCGTTCCCGCCGAAGACCTGGGCAGCCTGTGCGCCGACCTCGCGCGCCGGGCGAAGGTCGCGTCCGTCGCGCTGGCGCAGGTGCCGACCGCCGCGAAGAACCGGTGGCTGCTCGCGTCGGCCTCGGCGCTCGAAGCGAACGCGGCCGATGTGCTCGCGGCGAACGCGCGGGACGTGGCCGCCGCGCCCGCCTTCGGGCTGAACGCCGCCGCCATCGACCGCCTCACGCTCAACCCGAAGCGCATCGCGTCCGCGGCCGAAGGACTGCGTCAGGTGGCCGCATTGCCCGACCCCGTGGGCGAGGTCCGCGAAGCGACGCAGCGGCCCAACGGCTTACAAATCCTGAAGGTCGGCGTGCCGCTCGGCGTGGTGTTCTTCATCTACGAGTCGCGGCCGAACGTGACGGTGGACGCCGCCGCGCTGTGCGTCAAGAGCGGCAACGCAGTGATCCTCCGCGGCGGCAAGGAGGCGATTCACTCCAACGCCGCGTTGCACGCACTCCTGAGCGCCGAGCTGACACGGTGCGGCATTCCGGCCGACGCGGTCCAGCTCGTGCCGACCACCGACCGGCAAGCGGTCGGCTACCTGCTGTCGATGAACAGCTACATCGACCTCGCGATCCCGCGCGGCGGCAAGTCGCTGATTCAGCGGGTCGCGTCGGAAGCGAAAATGCCGGTGCTGAAGCACTACGACGGCGTGTGTCACGTGTACGTCGATGTCGCGGCCGACCTGGAAATGGCCGAGCGGATCGTGGTGAACGCGAAGTGCCAGCGGCCGGGCACGTGCAACGCGGCCGAGTGCCTGCTGGTTCACGCCGCGGTCGCCGACGCGTTCCTGCCGCGGGTGGCCGAGGCGCTCGCAGCGGAGGGCGTCGAACTGCGCGGGTGCCCCGAAACGCGGAAGCGCGTGCCCGCCGCGACGCCCGCGACCGAGGACGACTACCGCACCGAGTACCTCGACCTGGTCATCTCCGTGAAGGTGGTCGCGGACCTCGCGGACGCGGTGTCTCACATCGGCACTTATGGCTCGCACCACACCGACGCGGTCGTCACCCGCGACCTGGGCGCGGCGCGGGCGTTCACGCGGCAGGTGGATTCGGCCGCGGTGATGGTGAACGCGAGCACCCGGTTCAACGACGGGTTCGAGCTTGGCCTGGGCGCGGAAATCGGTATCAGCACGGACCGGTTCCACGCCCGCGGCCCGTGCGGGCTGCGCGAGCTGACCACGTACAAGTACGTGGTGACCGGCGACGGCCACGTGCGCGAGTAACGTAAGCGATTCGCTCCGCGAGTCGCGCCACTGGGCGACAGATGCTCTACGGCGTGTTCATCCTGGTGGCGGCGGTCGGGCTGCTGTGGCTCGCGTACCGCCGGCCGCGCCCGCGGCGGTGGCTGCTGCCGCGCCGGACGATGCCGCGCGCGGTCGCCGCCGTGGACCGCCAGCACCGGCACCTCCAGGCCGGCGGACTGCTCGGCGAAACCGCGTGCGCGACGACCAAGGCCCGGTTCCGCGAACTGTTCGCCGCCGGCCGCGCCGACCGCGTCGAGGACGAACTCCGGCCCGGTCTGGGGTTCGCCGTGCAGGTGCGGGCGCTCACCGAACTCGGCACGCCCGACGCGGCGCGGGTGCTGGAGCGCCAGTTGGCCCAAACGCTGAGCGGCGACCCGGTCGAACAGGCGTGGTACTGGGTGGATGTCGCGGCCGGGCTGCGGCGGCTGAATCGCGCGGACGCGCTGCCGGCGGTGCTACGGTGCGCCGACGCCGCGGCCGGGCTGCCGCCGGGCGCCATGCTCGCGGCGGAAGCGCTCGCGTTCCCGAACTTCGGCGCGGCGCTGAAGCAGCCGGCGACGGCCGTCGGGCGGATGGCGCTGCGGGCGCTGGTCGCCGCGTCCCGCGCGGCCCGCGATGGCGTGCTGGAGGTTGCCGGCCTCGTGCGCGTCGGGCTGGGCGACGCGCTCGCCGACGCGGCGGCGCGGGCCGACGCCGACGCCGACCCGTGGCTCGCGATGGCGGTGATCGAGGCGGAGCGCGTCTTCCGCCGCTTGGGGCACTGGGCGCGGGTACTCCCGGCCGAGGTACGCGGCCTCGCGGAGCGGCAGGCGATGCGCCTGTGGGCGACCGGCGACCGCCGCGTCGCGTGGCTGAACGGGGCCGCGAACCGACTCCTCGCCCGCTTCCCCGCCGCGAGCAACGACGAACAGGGCGCGATCCTGCGGTGCCTGTTCGAGCTGCGCGCCGACATCACCCGCCTGTTCCCCCACCTGCCCGACCGCCGCACCGCGTGGTGGGCCGACGCGGTCCGCGCGCTGCGGTGGTCGAAGTCGCCGGTGGTCGGGCCGGTGCTGGCGGGTCAGGCGAACCGCCTCGCGCGGAAGGCGCGGACCCACGGCCGCGCCGCGGTGGTGCTGACCGCCCTCCGCGGGCACGCGTGCTACGAAACCGAACGCGCGCTCCTGCGGGCCGCGTCGGCCACGAACCCGGCGCTTCGACACGCCGCCGTCGGTTCGCTCGGCTGGTGGAACCCGCTCGACCCGGACCGCGTGGTCCGCGCCCTGCGCGTCGCCCGCACCGACACCGATACGGAGATTCGCCGCGCCGCGGTGGCCGCGCTCGCGCGCCTCGGCGAGCGGGCGGCGGTGGCGGAAGTGGCCGCGGGCTTACACGGCGAAGAACCGGCGATCCGCGTGGACACCGCGACCCGGATCGCGGCCGAAGAACTGACGTGGCTCTGGCCCGACCTGGAAACGGCCGCCGCCGCGGACGACACCGATACGGCGCTCGCCGCGAGCGAGGCGCTCGAGCGCCTCCGCGAAGGGCTGTTCGGCTTCGCGGAGTGATCGCGTGTGGTTCGTAGTGACCCGCTTCAGCGGGTCTCAGCGCAGGCGCGAAACGAACTGCTGAACTTCCCCATCTCGCCGAACCGGTGTGGTTCGTTGTGACCCGTTTCAGCGGGGCTCAGCGCAGACCCGCTGAAGCGGGTCACTACAAGCGCGAAACGAAGTGCTGAACTTCCCCATCTCGCCGAACCGATAAACGAGGAGGTTCCCGGCGCGCTGCGGAGGGCGGGATGCGGTTCGTTCTGCGACTCACGCCGTTGCTGTG
>JAYUBA010001173.1:0-3818 GCA_043741075.1 Frigoriglobus sp. | reverse complement strand
AGCGCAGGCCGACGAGGTCTTCCCGGAACCCTTCACCGGACTCCGGTAACAACTCCGAAGTTCAGCGGGCAGTTCCTGGCTCGATGGGCCATGCGAAGAGTTGTACCAGCTCACTGTACTTTCCGCGACTTCATGTATCTGCTTTCGGCCAATAGCTGAAGCAGATATCGTGCAGGAAGCGGTCGAACTCCACCCCATCGTCATCGCGGATTCGTACCAACCCCTCGTTGGCTCGAGCCGTTCCGCCATCGAAGATCACGAACAGCCCGTGGTACAGACCCCGCCGTTCGTCCTCGACGACGGTAGCAGCCTCGACCGACGGGGCCTCCGTTAGACGCCTGGCGATCCGAGCCCGCGTGCCCACGAAGTTCGCCGCGACCTCTCGCATGAACGGCTCCTGAAGGGAACCGCGGCTCATCGCGGCCTCCACTGATCCATGAGTGCCGAGTAGACGAGAGCCGGCCCGTCCGGGACGATGGCGGTTACCGCACCAGCCCAGCGCCCCGGACGGACGCGGCCGTCCTCGGGCTTCGGGCGTGCCACCCGACCTGGGGCATCGTCGCTCTGCCGCTCCGGACCCGGCTGTACGTCCGGGAGAAGAACCTCCCCGGCCTCGCGCCGAAGGACCGGCCGCCGTTCCGGACCAAGTTGGAACTGGGCGTCGAGTGAGTGCGGTGGGCGGTGTCGTGGCTCGAGCACCTGGGCAAGCCGGTGTGGGTGGTGGCCGACGGGGCGTACGCCACCGCCCCGTTCCCGAAGCCGATGCGGGCCCTGGCCGTGACCGTGGTCCGCCGCCGCCGGAAGGACGCGGCGTTGTGGACCGTGCCGGGTCCGCGGCCGGGGCACCGTCGCGGCCCGCAGCGGACCTACGGGGAGCACCGGATCGACCTGGCGAAGCGCGGCGGCCAGACGCGCGGGTGGGCGACCGGGACGTTCACCCTGTACGGGAAGGCGACGGTCAAGCGGTACGCGACGTTCGTGGCGACGTGGCGGCCGGCCGGGGGCGCGATTCGAGTCGTCCCGGTCGATGAGCCGAATCGGTGGGTGGCCTTGTTCTGCACCGACACGGCGGCGACCGTAACGGACATCCTCGGATCCGTCGCCGGGAGGTTCTCGCTTGAGGTCACGTTCCGTGACCTCAAGGACGTCGTCGGGGCGGGCCGGCAACAGGTCCGGCGGGTACGGGCGAGCGCGGGCGCGTTCCACGTCTGCCCGTGGACGTTCACCATGACCGCGGCTTGGGCCTGGGGGCGGGGCGATGACGGGTTGATCGGGCACCGGACCGCGTCCCCGTGGGACAACGGGACACGGCGGCCGAGTCACGCGGACAAGCGGCGGGCGTGGCGGCGGGAAGTGCTGGCCGAGCACATCCACGCGGTTCTACGTCCGGGGCTGACCGGTCCGGAAATACGGGCCGCCGCGGAACGCCTGCTGGACCTCGCCGCGTGATCATGAGGAAGTCACGGAAAGAGCAGATCTCACCAACAGGGTGTAGATACCAATGCCCTCAAGGGGGAGGTCAAAACCAAAGCAGGCACGCGGTTACCCAGCACGATTCCGGAGGACCGATACTTCAACCGGGGCACCGAAGACTCTGCCCCGACCACCCAAGCTGCCGCGAAATGTGGATCGCGCCCTACCCGGCGGCGGGTCGGCCCAGCAGGCGCCACACGCGATCGGCCAGTTCGCTCGGACCGAACGGCTTGCGCAGGAAGTCGGCCGGTTCGTCCGCGTCTTCGGGCGTGGAGCCGGAGATGAACAGCACGTGCAGGTCCGGCCGCGCCGCCCGCGCCCGGTCCGCCAACTCGCGCCCGCTCAGCCCCGGAAGCGTGATGTCGGTGACGAGCAGATCGACCGGCCCCGCGTGGTCGGCCAGGAGCCGCAGCGCCCGCTCCGGGTCGGCGGCGGAAAGCACGGTCAGCCCGACCTGTTCGAGGACGTGCCGGACGAACGCGCCGACGGCCTCGTCGTCCTCCACCACGAGCACAACCGGCGCGGGCCGGCCGACGGGCGCGGCCGTGTCCTGCCGAACCGGCGCGCCGCGCGCGGCGGCCGGCCCCGGCGCGAGCGGCACGCCGGCCGCGGGCAGATCGACCTCGAACGCGGTCCCCCGGCCGACCGTGGAGCGGACCCGGAGCCGGCCGCCGAGCGCCCGCACGACATCGGACACGGTGGACAGGCCGGTCCCGGTGCCGGTCGGCTTCGTGGTGAACCCGCGCTCGAACGCGCGCGCCCGGACCTCTTCGGTCATGCCCGCCCCGGTGTCGGTCGCGGTCAGCCGCACCCACCCCGGTTCGGCGGCCGACGTGACGAGGGTGAACGCGCCGCCGTCGGGCATGGCCTCGCCCGCGTTCACCGCGAGGTTAATCAGGATTTGAAGGAACGGGCCGGTTTGCGCGAGGACCGGCGACAGGTCCGGGTCGGGGACCACGCCCAGGGTCGCGTTCGGTCCCAACAGGCGGGACAGCGTGGGGGCCGCGTCGGCGATCGTGGCGTTCACGTCGAGCGGCTGCGGGGCGCCCGGGCGCTGGCGGCTGAACGAGAGCAGCAGGCGGGTGATCGCGGCGGCCAGGCGCCCGGCCCGGCGGATGTCGGCCGCGAGCACCGCGGCGTGCGTCGGGTCGGTGGTGATCTCCTCGTCGAGCAACTGCGCGCACCCGTTGATGACGGTGAGGATGTTGTTGAAGTCGTGCGCCACCCCGCCGGCCACCCGCCCGACGGCCTCGAACTGGCCCGCCACCTGCAACTGCCCTTCGAGCTTCTCGTTCGCCTCGGACTGGCGGCGGGCCAGCGCCGCGGCCCGGCGCACCTGCACCCGCAGCGCGGTGACGGTCGCCCCGCCGAACAGGAACAGGCCGCAGAACCCGGCCGCCAGGTAGGCCACCCGGCGTCCGGTCCACCACGCGGCCGGCGGCGTCGGGTCCGGCTCCGGCGGGCGCGGCGGCCCCGCCAGCACCTTCAGGTTCGTGGGCCGCGTGACGACCGCGAACGTGTGCCGCGGGAAGCTGTCGAACTGCTGCCGGGTCACCACCCCGACCACCTCCACCGTGCTCCCTAGTTCCACCTCCGCGACCTTCCCCACCATGACGACCGTGAACGTGAGGTCGTCGGCCAGCACCGTGAGCGTCTGCCACGCCCCCTGTTTGCCGGTCGCGTGAACGGAGCCGACGAGCCGGACCACGCGCCCCTCGAACTTGCCCGCCGCCGCGTCGGCCGCCCGCGCCTCCACCGGGGGCGGCAGCGACAGGTCGTCCGCCGGCGCGACGGCCGGTTCCCGCGACACGAGCCGGGCGCTATCGACCCGCGGCAGCACGGTGGTGCCGGCCGCGCGCGGGAACCCGACGGCCACGATCCGCTGCCCGGTCACGAGGTCGGCCGGGTCGGCGAGGTACACGTGAACGACGCCGGTGTCGTCCTGGACGTACAACTGCACCCCGCCCTGGTTCAGCGTCACGACGCCACTCACCCGGACCGGCAACCGGGCGTCGATCGGGTCCGGGCGGAACCGCGCCAGATCGGCGGCCGTCGCGCGCGGCAGGTCGGCCTCGTGCGCCGGCCCGCGCCGGGTCTCGAACGCGGCGACGTTCGGCACCAGCAGCCGGTACGCGCTCGCCGACTCGCCGGTCCGCTCCCACACGCCGCGCACCTGCACCAACGCCCCGCGGAGCTGTTCGGCCCGCTTCACGTCGGTGCCCAGCGGCTGCGGCAGGAACGCGACCGCCTGCGCCCGGCCGCGGGCCAGTTCCAGTTTCAGCCACCCCTCATGCACCCAGGCGCGCTGAACCACCGCCTCGACGGTCACCCACTGCGCGTCCAGG
>JAYUBA010001172.1:0-12186 GCA_043741075.1 Frigoriglobus sp. | reverse complement strand
GTGCCCGCGGTTCCCGGTGCGGCCGTTACCGGCAGCCCGGTGCCGGTCGCCGCGAAGGGCGTCGTGCCCTCCGGCTTCACAGCGGCGAAGACCGTCGCCACCGCCGCGGAAATGGTCAAGAACGGGGTGCCGCGGGTGAAGGTCGTCGCCATCGTCGGCGCCAACAACGTCATCACCGACCAGGAGGTGATCGAGTCGGTGTGGCAGCAGAACGACGAACTGGCGCGGCTCGACGGCCGCGCCCGCGAGGCCAAGCAGAAAGAACTGTACACCGCCGCGCTCCGCAGGACGATCGAGCGCGAACTGATCCTCGACGAGATGTACACCAAGCTCAAGAAGGCCAACAAGGGCGTGGTGATCGAGGAAATCAAGGACATGGCGGTCCAGACGACCGACAAGCAGATCCGCGAGATGAAGAAGAAGACGGGCGCGAAGACGGACGACGAACTGAACGCGTGGCTCCGCGTGCAGGGGCTGACGCTGCCCATCTTGCGCCGCCAGTTCGAGCGGCAAATCATGTCGCAGCAGTACGTGAACAGCATGTTGAAGGAGAAGGGCCGCCGCGTCGGGCTGGCGGAGATCCGGGACTACTACGACAAGCACCCCGACGAGTTCCAGACGCCCGACCGGGTGAAGTGGCAGCACATCTTCGTGGGCAACGGGAACCCGCCGAACCCGCCGGCCGCGTTCGCCCGCATTGAAGCGATCCGCCAGAAGGCCGCGGGTCAGGACTTCGGCGCGCTGTCCAAGCAGTTCGACGAGGGCATCGCGGGCAAGCAGGGCGGGTTCGGCACCGGCTCGGCGCGGGGAGAAGTCCTGCCGCTGGACATCGAGGCCGCCGTTTGGGAGCTGAAGCCGGGGCAGACGAGCGGCGCGATCCAGACCCCGACCGGCTACCACCTCGTAAAGGTAATCGAGCGCGACTTCGCGGGCGTGTTGCCGTTCGACTCGAAGGTGCAGGGCAAGATTCGCGACAAGCTGAACGACGCGATCTACGAGGCCGAGTCCAAGAAGATGGTCGATGAACTGTGGCGCAAGGGCGTGGTGAGGGTATTGGAAGATTAGAGTGTGAGTGCAAGATTTTAGCCGCGGAGCGGCGGCAGATGGTAGCCAGGGGTGGAGCGAGCGCTTCGCGAGCGCAACCCCTGGACACGATGCGAGAATGAATCGTAGCCCCGGAGGGGCGGCAGAGCATACCGCGTAGGGTTCTGTCGCCCCTCCGGGGCTAAGGGTTTTCTCCTGTCGTCAACCAGGGGTTGCGCTTGCGAAGCGCTCGCTCCACCCCTGGCTACCATCTGCCGCCGCTCCGCGGCTAAAACAACGGACTGCGTAACTCCTGATGTGCCAACTACCCACTGCCTACTCCCCAGGGCAACGGAGAGATTGAAGCTGGGTTGAGGGTGGCCGGGGCAGAGGCTTTGCGATGCCCCGGCTTTCAAGCCTTCGGGTGTCGCACCGGGGCATCGAGGACTCTGCCCCGGCCACCCAGATCCAATCTCTGCGTTGCCCTGGCCTACTCCCCACTCACACGCTCACTTCTTCTGCAACTTCGGAATCTCCCCCTTCGCCGGTCCCCACTCGGTCGGCTTGTACGCGATGTCCAGGTGCGGCGTCTCGATCCGCTTGCCCTTCTCGTGGCGGCTCGTCATCGCGGCGTCGAGGATGCCGGTGGTGAGCAGCGTGCGCTCGACCGGGTACGGCGCGTGCCCGGTGTTGACGAGGGAGTCGATCGCCCGCGTCAGCGCCGCGAAGTGCGCGAACGGGTCCATCGGCTGGAGGTAGTACTGGCACGCCTCCGGCTTGTCCTGCCCCTTTCGCTGCGCGGCGAACAGGAACGCCCCGCCGCCGTCGCCCTCGTAGAGCCACCCGTTCAGTAGCACCACGAACGCGCGGAGGCCGTCGCGGTACTCGATCTCGAAGGTGCCGGCCTCCCCGTTCTTCGCGGTGGCGTCGCGCATGTCGGTCGGCGCGTGCGCTTCCACGAGTTTCAGCCCGGCGTCCAGAACCGGCTTCACCCACGCCGTCGTGTCGAGCGGTTCCCACATCGTTTTCGCGGGATGACATGTGACCGCCTTCACGCCGGTCTCGCCGCCCTTGCGCCGTTCGGCCATGCACTGCACGCCCTCGATCGCGTGGAAGCCGTAGGCCTCGAACGGCCCGTACCCGATCTGGAGCGCGCCGGTCAGTTCGCAGTCCTTCGGCAGCACGAGGTTCGGCCGCCGCCACGTGACCGGGAGGGACGAACCCGCGAGCAGCGGCACGAACAGCTTCCGCGCGCGGTCGTACATCCACTTGGCGTCGTCCCAGGTGGCCGCGAGGTGCTTGTCGTTGAACACCGGCACGGCCTTCCCGGTCGCCTCGAACACCTTGCAGATGTCCTCGAAGAACCGGCGCCGCGGGTAGAGGATTTGGCCCTTCGCGTTCTTCGGGTAGGTGCCGTGTTCGCCGATGGACAGCACGCCGTCCACCGCGACCGCCTTGCCGCCGAGCGCGAGCGCCTCCGCGACCGTGTCGTAAATCTTGAAGCCGTGCTTCTTGGCGAGGTCGCGGCTCATGTCGCCCTTCGGCACCTGATCGGTGACGAGCGCGACGAGTTCGAGGTTCGGTTTGGTGCCGTCCGGGTAGCCGTCGAGCAGGTTGCGGAGGATCACGTCCGCGTGCGACCACTTGCGGTACTCGGTGACGACCGCCGCGACTTTCTTGGGGGGCATGGAGGAAACCCGGAGAAGCGGGAAGAGCGGAGCCGCAGATTAACGCAGAGGACCGCGGATAAGAAGTGAATTTTCAACTGTTTCCTTCCGATCTGCGGTCCTCTGCGTTAATCTGCGGCTGATTCTGCTTCGTGCCTTTCACTCCCCGTCGTCACGTCACGGTGAGCGGGCGGCCGTTGTCCTTCGCCCCGAGCTTCAGCAGGAACGGAGCGGCCTTGGTCGCCCACTCGGCCGGCTTCTGGTAGCGACTGGCACCGTCGGCCCACGCCTGCCGGAGCATGTCCGTGTCGATGATACCCGGGTTCAGCGGCACCGCGGCCATCCCGGCCGGAAGGTCCTGCGCCAGCGCCAGCGTCATGCCCTCGATCGCGTACTTGCTGGCGCAGTACGGGGCCACCTCCGGCGCGGTGCTCCGCCCCCACCCGCTGGAGAGGTTCACGATCACGCCCGCACCGCGCGCCACCATCGCCGGGACGAACGCCCGCACCACGTTGAAGACACCCTTCACGTTCACGTCGATGACCGCGGCGAACTCGTCCGCCGGTACGTCCCACAACGGCGCGAGGTTATTCATCAGCGCCGCGTTGTTGATGAGAAGGTCCGGCGGGCCGTACCGCGGGAGAACCTCCTGCGCCCACGCGCCCACGGCCGCGGCGTCGGTCACGTCCACGCGGGCGAACGCGTGCGGCGCGGGGAACTCGTCGCGCAGCGCGCGGACGTGGCCGTCGCCGCGCCCGCACCCGATGACGGTGTGCCCGCCGACCGAGAACGCCGCGACCAGCGCCCGCCCCAGCCCGCGCGTCGCCCCCGTGATGACGATCACCTTGCCCATGAGTGCCTCCGGTTGTGGGCGGCCCGACCCGTGCCCATTTCAGACAAACGACGGCCGGGCGGGAACCCGGACACCGCGTCGTGCGCGAGCCGTCACCCCGACTCGCGCCAGACGAGCCACACGCCGGTGGCGAGGCCCAGCAGCGCCAGCGGCACGCCCAGCCACCACCCGACCGCGACCGACAGCGCGCCGCCGGCGATCAACCCGCCGGTCGCGGCCGTCACCGCCAGCACCTTCGGCATCCGCGGGGACACCACCCGCGCCACGAACCGCACGGTCGCCTCGTCGGCCAGCGGCACCCGCGCCCGCACCTGACGGTCGGGCTGCCGCGCGTTCACCCGCACGCGGCCCGCCAGCGTCACCCGCTCGCCCGGCCGCACGGTCGCCCGCCGCACCCACACTTCCAGGTCGCCCGGCGCGTGCAACTCGCGGATGTCGGCCGCGATCTCGCCCGCGTTCACCACGTCCACCGCGAACGCCCGCTCCTCGCCGGGGATCATGTCGCCGAGAAACATCACGCCCGGCACCACGATCAGTTCCACCTTCCGTGCCAGCGCCCGCACCGCGACGGCGTACCGCACCGACCGCCCTTCCAGCAAGATGGTACTCACCACCGGCCCCAGCACGCCGGGCGGCAGGTCCATGCGGAACGGCACCGCAACGACCTCGCCGGGATTCACGGTGACGCGATCCGCGCCCGGCCGCAGCCACTGGTGTTCGCCCCGGACGCGCAACGTCACGCGGTCCGGCCCGCTGTTCCGCACGCGGAGCGCGTCGCCCGTCACGCGCCCGGCGGGGCGGTCGCCGAGGTCGATCATCGCGGGCACGTCGATCCGTTCCACCGGCAGGCGGAACCGGATCGCGGCGCGACCGCTGCCGCCGTTACTCGTGAGCCGCACCGCAGCCTCGTGTTCGCCACCGGGCAGGCCGTCCACGGGGATCGTCAGGTTGAACCGCACCGGCGGCCCGGCCGGCACGTCCACTTCGGCCGGTGAAACGGTCACCCGCGGGGTTTCGCTCTCGGCCCGCACCGTCAACAGGCCGATGCCGGAGTTGCGCACCTGCACGAACGCGGACAGCGGCAGGTCGGGCGACACCGCGCCGAGGTCGGGCGCGGCCACCACCTCCAGCACCGGGTTCGGATCGAGTACGGTGACCGTGACCGGCACCGCGACGGTTCCCGCGTTCGTCGCGAGCGTGATGGTCGCGGTGTGTTCGCCTCGTGGCAGCACCGGCAGGTCGAGGACGTAGCGGAGCTTCCGCTTCTTGCCCGGCCCGACGCGGAGTTCGGGCGTGACGATCTTCACCCACGCCTTGTCCGCGGTCGCGCTCACATCGAGTGAACCGTCGCCGTCGTTGGCGAGCTGAAACTTCCGCTCGACGGCCGGGCCGGCGGCGTCGCGCACGCGCTGCTTGCGGATCGCGCGGAGGACCGGTCGCGGCACCTTCCCGGTCGCGGCGACGGGCACGCGCAGCACCACGCCCGCGGCCGAGGTGAAGACCAGTTCGGAGGCGAGCGGGCCGTCGTGCGCGGCCGTCAGCACGGCCCGCGCGCGGAGCTTCTTCTGCCGGCCGGGCGGAAGGTTGAGGCGCGTCGGCAGCACCCGCACCCACGGGTCCGCGACGGCGACGGTGCAGTCCACCCGGACGCGCCCGGTGTTCCGCACCACCACGTCCGCGAACGCCGGGCGGCCGGGCATCAGTTCGCCGAAGCACACCGGTTCCGCGGTCAACTCCGGGTCCGGGAGCGTGGACCGCACCGTCGCGAACCACGGCCCGCCGTCGGCCGTGGCGGTGAGCGTCGTTTCCCGCGGACCGGAGTCGGTCGTCTTGCTCTTGGCGCGCAGTTTGATCTCCGCCGATTCGCCCGGCGCGAGCGTTAGCCGCCTCGGGTCGGCCGCCAGCCACGGTTCGGCGGATGACAGCGTCGCGGCGAGCGCGAGGTTGCCGGTATTCTTCAACGTGACCGAGGTGCGAACGGTGCTGCCGGGGTTCGGGGCGCGGAGGGCGACCAGCGGCGGGAGGAATTCGAGCCGCGGCTCGGCGGCCGTCGCCTCGACGACGAGCACCGTTTCGGTCGGAACCGTCGCCCCGTAAACCAGGCGGAACGTACGCCGGCCCGGCGGCCCTTTCGGGAGCGTGATGCGACCGTTCACTACCGCGGTGCCGGCCGGGGCGAGCAGGAGCCGCGGGGCGGTGATCGCCACGCCGGGGTCGGGCGATGTAACGGTGCAGCCGAGCAGCTTCTTCCCGGCGTTGCGGACGAGGATCTTGAACGCGACGCTCGCGCCGACGATGCACGGCCCGAGGGGCACCTCGGCGGGCACGCCCAGCCCGCCGCTGCACGCCGGGCACCCGCGCGACGCTAGCCACTCGCGGCACGCCGCGCACCACCACCGCGACGGCTTCATGCACACGAAGCAGTGGGCGAACGCGTCCGCCTGCTCCATGCCGCAGTCCGGGCACCGCGCGACCACGTCGTCCATCCGCGGCACCCCCCACCGTCACATGGCCGCATCTCCTCCAGTAACCTTGATGCGGCCTGGAGTCGTTTCGTAGGACAGGCTTCCAGCCTGTCGTGCATCCGGACAGGCTGGAAGCCTGTCCTACAAAGAACGCGCGGCACGCGCACGGTCAGTCGTCTTGCTCGTCGTCCTCTGTCAGATAGAAATCGGAATCGTCGTCGTCGCTCTCCTCGGACGAGTCTACGATCCAAGCTTCGTCTTCGTCGTCATCACCGAGGTCGAGTTCTTCGTCCTCTTCGTCATCGGATTCGGGGCCGAGAACGAGTTCCCCGAAGTCCTCGTCCGGAACCTCCTCCGCGACGACGAGTTCGTCATCCAGGTCCAGCGGCACGACGGCCGGGCACGCGGCGCAGGTCGGGTTCAGGCCGAGACCGCCGCACGCCGGGCACTCGAACATGAGCCGCATCTGCGCGACCCCGGACGCCCGGCATGTGGCGCACGCGGGCGTGCCGACCGGGTGGTGGGTGCCGCACATGGCGCACTGTAGCACCAGCTTCACGGCACGTCCCCCGCGGCGGTCGCGACCGCCGGCGCCCGCAGGAACGCGCGGTCCACCTCGGCCGGGTCGAGGGGAAGCAGAATCACATCCGGCAGGTGGTTCGGCACGTACCGGGCGAGCGCCGGCAGCGGGTGCGGGCGGCCGTCGCGCCGCGGGGAGTCGCCGTCGAGGGCGCGCCCCATCGCGTTGAGCGTGAGCACCGGCACGAAGTTGTCCGCGTACTCCGGGTACTCCTGCCACCGGTCCGGGACGTGGTCGTGCCCGCGCACGAGGCGCCGCACCGGCACGTCCAGGCGCTCGCCCGCGAGCTTGCAGAACTGGGCGAACGTGTCCCACCCGAACTCGTGCCCGCGGCTCCCGCGGTTGGGCCGCTTCACCCGCGCGCTCTCCGCGATCCGCCCCCACAGGAAGTCGTCCCGGCACCGCGGCCGGCACAGGTCGGCCAGCACGGTGATGTCCTTTTGCGCGTCGGTGTGCGGGAACCCGCCGTGCGCGAACAGCGTGCCGTCCGGCAGGAACACCGCCTTCGGCCGGCCCGCGCAGAAGCGGACGAACGCTCGCGCCAGCTCGACCCGCTCGCGGTCGTCGGGCGCGTCCCGCGCGAGCGCCGCGTTCAGTCCCTCGCAGTACTCCGCCGGGTCGATCGTCACGCGGAAGCGGTTCGCCTTCTCGTCGAACAAAAGGTCGATGTCGTGGTTGCCCGGCAGAACGCACACGCGCTCCGGGTGCGCCATCAGCAGGCCGAAGAGGAGCAGCAGCGTCTCGTGGTCGTGAATCCCGCGGTCCACGAAGTCGCCGAGGAACAGGAAGTGCGCCGGTTCGTTCGGGGCGGCGAGTAACTCGGCGTGAGCGACGGCGTTGGCGAGCGTGAGCAGGTCGGCGTGAACGTCGCCGATCACCCACAGCGCGGCCGGCACCGCGGCACCGGTCTTCACGACGGCCACGTCGCGAGAGGCGTCGTCGCGGCAGTCGTCGAAGAGCAACCGCAGGTTCGCGTCCACCCACTTGCACGCGTCCGCGACCGTCGTCGCGCGGGCGCGGGCGAGCGCCTGCTCGAAGGTGAGCATCGCGAACGGCTCGGCCACGGTCGCGGTCACGCGCTCGACGACCGGCTTCGGCGGCGGTTTCGGCGCTGGGGGCGGCAGAACAACTTCCCGCAGTGCGGGCGGGATGCGGCGACCCGAATCGGCCGGAACGGGCGCGGGTGCCACTTCGGCGACCGGAACCACTTCCTCCGCGACGGGCGGCGGCGGTGGCGCGCGGGCCGGTTCCCGCGCCGCCGACCGCACCGCGTCCGCCCACTCCCACATCCGGTTCACGAACCGCTGCGCCAACTCGCGCGCGTTCGGCCACTGGTCGGTACTCATCAGCGCGCGGTGCCACTCGTTGAACGCGGACGCGTACACCCGCTGGCGGTCGCCGAACGACCGGCTCGCCAGCCCGCGCTCGGCCGCCCGCCGCGCCGGGTCGCCCTGCCCCCACCACTCCCGGACCGGTTCGCCCAACAGGTGCAGCAGCGTCGGCAGGTGCCGCGGCACCTCGGCCGGGTTGGTCGGCGGCCAGAAGTGGACGGCCGGGGTCCGGACGGAAGCGGCGAGCGCGTCGAGCGCGGCGGCCGGCGCGGGAACCGCGACGTGCGGCGGGTCCGCGTGCGGCACGAACTCCGGGTACGGCAGGTACGAATCCACCAGCGCCTTGAACTGCCGGACTGCTTCGGTGGTACGCGTCGGGTATTGACCGCGGGCGGCGAACTGCTCGGCGGTTTGTCCCAGCATCCGGAAGTAGTCGAATCGGCGCGCGAACGCGATGTCGGTCGCCAGGTGCCACGCGAGCAGGCGCGTCGCCAGTTTCGCTTCGCCGCTGCGGGTGCCTTCTCCCAACCGGTCCCAGAAGTGTGCCGCCTCGCCGCTCAGGCCTTCCAGCGTGCGGAGCGCGCGGCGCAGGCGGTCGGTCGCGCCGAACTCGACCGCGGACCGCAGGTTCGGCACCCGAACGCCGCGCTGGTAGAACAGCGGGGTCGGGGCGAGGGCCGCCCAGTGACCGGGCGTCAGCCCCAACCGCTGGAACGACTGGCGCTCCGGTTCCGTCAGCGGCCGGCCGTCGGGCGGCGTGATGTCGGACATGCCTACGACCCTTCGCCGCGTGACTTGAACGTCACCGTCAGTTTCATCCGGGTCCGGCCGACGGTGATCGTCCCGCCCTCGGCGAGTTCGCACCCGGTCGCGGGCACTTCGGCCCCGTTGTAGAACGTCGCGTTCCGCGCGCCCGCGACCGGGCGCAGCACCCACGCGTACAGCAGCGCGTCGTCGCGGACGACCTCGAACTGCTCGTCGGCGGCGAACTTGGCGTCCGGGTCGGCGAACCGCTGGTTGAACACCGACTTGCCCAACCGGGTAGTGGCGCTGATCTCGGCCCCCTTCCCGGTCGCGCTCGACCGCAGGGTGACGCACTTGGGCATGTTCACGTACCCGCACGTCGGGCACTTGCGCTCCTTCACCGACCACTCCGTCCCGTCCTGCGGGCACTTCCACGTCGTCGTCGCCGACATCGCGAACCCCCCGGGGGTGTCCCTCGTTAGAAGAAGAGGAGCCGCAGATACCGCAGAAAACGCGGATCAGACCAAGTACTCATTGAATTCTGTCTGATCCGCGTCTCTCTGTGTTCATCTGTGGCTCTTCTTCCCACCCCAGCACCGAACCCTAACCGCGAACCTGCATGTCCAGCTTCGACTTCTTCGACACCGCGCTGCCGACGCCGATGGTGTCGCCGACCGCGAGTTTCGTGCGGGCGGCGAGGACGGTGCCGTTGAGCAGCGTGGCGTTCACGGTCCCGGCGACCGGCTCGACGTACCACCCGTCGTCCGTCTTATCGAGGACGAACTGCCGGTCGCCCGCGTACTTCCCGCCCTCGCCGAACCGCGTGGTGAGGACGGTGCGCCCGACCGCGAGCCGCGCGCCGAGGGCCAGTTCCGCCCCGCCCGGCCCGACCAGAATCAGCGTACCGAACCGCCCGTCGGGCGTCGGAGAAGGCGCGACCGGAGAGGGCGGAAGCGACGGCGGGAGCGGAACCGGCGGCGGGGCGGGCACCGTCTTCTCGCCCAGGAGCGTCTTGTGCAACTCGGACGCGGTCGGGCGCTTCGCCGGGTTCGGGTTCAGACAGCGGTGGAGGATGTCGGCGATCGCGTCGGCGGCGGCCGGCGGCGCGGGCGTGCCGGTCAGCTTCGGCTTCTCCACCGTGTACGCCTTGTACGCGGCCAGAATCTTGTCGTTGTCGTCGTACGGGAACGGGTGGCCGGGACCGAGCAGTTGGTACAGGATGATGCCAAGGGTGAACACGTCCGACACCGGCAGCGGCACCTTCGCGTGTTCGGGACTCATGTAGCCGGGCGTGCCGAAGTAGCCCTCGTGCCCGTGCCACGGCGCCTTCTTGTCGGTGAAGAAGGAGAAGTCCATGTCGATGATCTTCAGCCGGTACTTCATGCCCAACGAGGCGTCCTCGATGAGCATGATGTTGTCCGGCTTCAGATCGGCGTGGACGATGCCGGCGGCGTGCAGTTGCGCGATCCCGGCGACCAGCACCTTCGCCATCAGCTCGCGGGCCGACCACGGCACCTCGGTCGGGTGGGTCTTCACGCGCTCCAGAATCTTGTCGAGCGAGTGGCTCTTGTCCAGGAACTCGAACACCTGATGGAACTTCCGAGCGTGCTCGAACCCGCCGAGGAACTGGTAGCAGAACTGCTTGCAGGTGCTCCCCTCGATCCGCCCCTTCATCTCCTTCTGGTGATCGACGAACCCCTTGTACCACGGCACCCGCACGGACGGCGACTGGTACGCCTTGAAGAACACCTTGCGCCCGCCCGCGTCGGTGGCCGCGTAGGCCACCGAGTTGTTCCCGATGGTGATGAGGTCCTTGATCGTGTAGCCCTGCACCTTGTCGCCGACGTTGTACACCGTTACCGCCCCCCGCGGATCGAGTCGTTGGACGCCACCCACTCGTCCTGGCCGAACAGCGCGCGCTTCACACCCGCCTCCGGCCGCCCTTGCAGCACGGACGCCGACACCGACTTGCCGATCTGCCCCAGCACCTTGCTGAAGTCGAGCGAACCGAGGCCGTCGTAAGTTTGCGAAGCCTTCTGGTAGAGGCACTTGTCGGCTTCGGCCAGCGTGTCCAACCCCGGCGACGCCGGGCCGACGAGGTACAGTTTGACGCCGAGCTTCTGCACCTTGTCGATGAGCGCGTCGAGCTTCGCCTTCTGCGCCGGCCAGATGGCGTTCGCCTCCAGCGGCTCGTCGGTGAGCATCACCACGACGCGGTGGCACCCGGCCTGCGCGCGCCACGGGTAGTCGAGGGCCATGTCGAGGGCGATGAGCATGGCCTCGTCGCCGTACACGCTCACGTCCTTCAGCCCCTTGCGGATGGCGTCGCGGTCGGCGGTGAAGAACGCGGCCGGTTGCGGCGACTGGCCGTAGAGCGCCTGGATGAGTTCGACCCCGCTCTTGCGGAGCGACTGCGACCGCACGAGGCCGCCGTCCTCGCCGCACGAGTGGGCGAGGAAGTCGAGCCGGCACTCGATCGCGCGGTTGGCGTCGCCGGCGAGCGCGTCGAGGAACGCGTCCAGGTTCTTCCGCACGCCGTCGATGCACGGGGCCATCGACCCGGACGCGTCCAGGCAGAAGACCACGTCCGCCACGCCCCTCGTACTCGTTGGCATGTGTTCCTCGTGATTGTGAAGCCGCTCGCGGCTTCGCGGGCATACAACCGCGAAGCCGCGAGCGGCTTCAGTCCGCGGCGGACACGTCGGCCGACTGCTGCGTCATGGTCTTCGCCAGGAGTTGGATGATCTTCTCGAATTTGCTCTGATCGGCGGTGTAGTCTTCGAGCGCCTTCTGGGCGGTCTCGCCGGGGTTCACGGGCACCTTGTGCCACAGCGCCTTGTCCACCTCTTCGAGCGTGCCGAACCGGCTCAGCGTGGCCGGGGCGAACATGTGCAGGACGATCTTGGCCGTCATCAGGTTCAGGATCACGTCGTCGATCTTGGCGTCCCGCGGCAGCCGCAGCGGCTCCTTGAACGGGGCGTCGGTGAACACGATGACGAACCGGCGGCCGGCACCCACGCTCCGCCACGCGTCCGGGCGGAGCGGCTCGTCCGGCCCGGTGGACGGCATGTTGGCGAGCATGTACAGCGCTTCGAGCAGCGTCTCCGGTTCGTCGCCGCCGCCGTCGGCGGTCAGCGCGTCGAGTTGCCCCTCCAGTTCCGGCCCGCTGTTCACGAACGGGTTGTCCACCATCGCCGGCACGTCGGTGTAGTCCAGGTCGCGGTACCCGACGATCTTCGCCCGCCAGTCCTTCACGACCGCCCCGCCGTTGGGCGTCGGGGTGGTGAAGGTCTGGACGAAGGTCTTGATGTTCTGCTTGACCGCGTTGATGCACGGCCCCATGCTGCCGGTCGCGTCCAGGAGGAACACGATGTCGGCGATGCCCTTGATCTTCGGCAGTTGGCTCACGGGATCGACCTCGTTCGGGTGGTGTCGCCGCATTATTCCAGATGGGGCATTCCCGCACAAGCAGCGGTAGCCACTGCTTCAAGGCGAACACTGCGAAGTTCCTGCTAACGTAAGA
>JAYUBA010001171.1:0-3824 GCA_043741075.1 Frigoriglobus sp. | reverse complement strand
TGCTCGTTGTCTTCCTGCTCACGCACCTGGGGCTGACGCCCCACGCCCAGGACGCGAACGCCGCCCCGCCACCGGCCCCGCCGCCGGAGTTCGCGCAGCCGCAGTCGCCCCCCAAGCCGGAACCGTTCCCGGTGAAGCACGTCGATCAGGGACAGTTCGACCCGCGCCTCAAGGGCACCTTCCTCCCCGAAGGCTTCAAAGCGGAGATCGTCGTTGACGCGCCGGACGCCATCAACCCCGTCGGCATGACCTTCGACCCCGCGGGCAACCTGTACGTCATGGAGTGGCTCCCCGACCCGCTCACCGGCGACAAGTGGTATGAGCTGAAGGAAACCTTCCGCTACAAGGACGGCACGACCCGACAGGTCGCCACGATGAAGAAGTTCACCACCGACCTCATCAAGGTGTTCAAGTACAACGCGGGCACCGGCAAGTTCGACAAGCCGCAGACAATCATCTCGGAAGAGTTGCCGTCGAGCATCATCTGGCACGAGGGCTACCTGTACGTCACCGGCCGCGGCACCGTGCGGCGGTGGAAGCAGTCGCGGCCGAACGGCCCGTGGGACGTGCGCGAGACCATCGCGCACGGCTTCTGCGGGTTCCACCACCACCAGGTGTCCGGCCTCACCATCGGCAACGACGGGATGCTGTACCTCACCAGCGGCGACGACGACAACGTCGTGGAGGGGTCCGACGGGAGTCGCGCGACCGTGCTCCGCACCGGGGCCGTGTTCCGGTGCCGCCCGGACGGGTCGAAGATGGAAGCCTTCTCGATGGGCTACCGCAACCCGTACCGCGACATCGCCTACGACGACAAGTTCAACTTCTTCCACACCGACAACGACCAGGAAGACGGCAGCAAGTTCATGGGCTGCCGCATCATGCACGTCGCCGAAGCGTCCGACTTCGGCTGGCGGCTCCAGATCGGCGCGCGGTGCTGCCGCACGGACTTCGTTCGCGGCGCGGTCGCCGGGGAGATGCCCGGCAAGGTGCCGCCGATGATTAAGACCGGCCGCGGGTCGCCCGCCGGGCTGCTCGTCTACCACGACACCCGCATCCCCGAACCGTACCGCGGCCTCATGTACTACCCGGACGTGTACCGGAAGCTCGTCCGCGCGTACAAAGTCGCCCCCGACGGCAGCACGTTCAAGATCACCAACGAACTCGAATTCATGAAGAGCGACGACCCGCTGTTCCGCCCGTGCCAGATGGTCACCGGGCCGGACGGGGCCATCTACGTGTGCGACTGGCGCACCAACTCCGGCGGCGCCGGCAAGCTCTCCGGCGACGGCGTGAACGGCCGCATCTACCGCGTCACCTGGGCCGGCACGAAGGACGCGCCCGCCTTGCCCCGTCGCGGCATGGATAGCTGGGCGAAGATCAAGACGCAGACCGACGCCGAACTGCTGAAGACGCTCGCCGCCCCGGACCTGACCGACCGCGTGGAGGCCCGCAAGGAACTCGTCCGCCGCGGGGCCGCGGCGCGCGACCTCGTGCTGAAGAAGTTCGTCTCCGGCGGCCTCGACGGCAACGCCCGGCTCGTCGCGATCGGGGTTCTCACCGCGAACTGGAGCGCCGACATCGAGGACCTGTTCCGGCTGCTCATCAACGACGAGTCGGCCGACGTGCGGCGGCTCGCGCTCGAGGGGCTGGCGTACAACGCGAAGCCGAAGGACGGCCGCGTGTACGAGACGCTGGTGAAGGCGCTCGCCGACCGCGACCCGGCCGTGCGCCGGGCCGCGGCGCTGGGCATCGGCCGCCTCGGGCACGACGGCTCCGGCGAGGTGCTCGTCAGCGCGCTCCGGCACGACGCCGAAGCCGACGTGTACCTGAAGGACGCCTACGTCCGCGGCATCGAGAAGCTCGGCAAGCCGGGCGTCGAGGCGCTGCTCGCGCTCGCGCAGTCCGGCACCGACAAGGACAAGGATTTGGCGGTCGCGATCTTCCTCGCGCTCCGCACCAAGCCGGCCGCCGACGCGCTCCCCGAACTGCTGCTCCAGCCGCACGTCACCACCGACCAGCGCGAGGCGCTCGTGCGGTCGTACACGAACTACCAGACCGACCCGCCGGTGTCGCTCGACCCGCTCGCGGACTACCTCGCGAAGCGGCCCAACGAGCCGGTGCAGGTGCTCCTCGCCGCCGTGGACGTATTCACCGCCAGCGGCGACGCGCTCGCGCCGAAGGCGACTCAACTCGTCCTCAACCTGCTGAACCGGCCGGAGGAGCCGACCCGCATTTCGGCGATCCTCGCCATCGAAGCCGCGCGGCTGTCCGCCGCCGCGCCGAAGCTCATCGAGTTCATCGCCGACCCCAACCGCACGCAGGTGGAGCGGGTCGCGGCGGTGAAGGCGCTGCGCGTCCTCGGCGCGAAGCAGGCCATCGACCCCATCAAGGCCGTGCTGAACGGCCCGCACCCGGCGATGCTCAAGGCGGAAGCGCTCCGCACGCTCGCGGCGCTGGACATTACAATGGCCCGCGCCGCGGCCGAAACGCTGCTCGATCAGGCCGACCCGCAGTTGCTCACGGAGGCGGTCGCGGTGCTGTCCGCGACCAAGCCCGGCACGAAGCTCATCGCGGAACGCTTCATCGCGAAGAAGCTGCCCCGCGATTTCTTCCCGCAGGTGAACGAGGCGCTCAACAAGTTCGCCGACGACGCGGCGTTCGCCAAGCTCCGCTCCGACGTGCTCCGCGGCGGGCTTCTGCTCTCGCTCGAACCGAGTCAGGTGGACAAGATTCGCGCCGAGGTGAGCAAGAAGGGCAACCCGCTGAAGGGCAAGGAGTTGTACCTGAACACGAAGCTGCTCGCGTGCGCGACGTGTCACCGGATGGAGGGCGTGGGCGGGCAAGTCGGCCCGGACCTGACGCGCCTCTGGGACACGATGACGGTCGAGAAGGTTCTCGAATCGATCGTCGATCCGAGCAAGGAAATCAAGGAGGGCTTCCAGACGTACCGGCTCGTCACCACCGACAGCAAGGTGTTTACTGGGCTGAAGGTGAAGGAGGACACGAAGGAGGTGGTCATCCGCGACGCCAACGGGCGCGACAACCGCGTGGCGAAGGACGAGGTGGACTCGCTGACCCCGTCCAAGATGTCGCTGATGCCGGACAACGTGGTGTCGCAGATCAGTTACGACCAGTTCATCGACCTGCTCGCGTTCCTCAAGAGCAAGAAGGAGCAGGAGGCGCTGCGCGGGCTGGTGGTGGACGCGACCATCGCCGGGCCGTTCCCCGCGGACGTGAAGTCGCTCGCGGCCGAACCGCTGTCGAGCGCCCAGTGGAAGCCGCTGACCGCCGAGCCGAACGGCAAACTCGACCTGAAGGCCGCGTTCGCGGTTTCGACCACCGCCGCCGTGTACGTGCGGGCCTACGTCTTCGCGCCGAAGAAGCAGACGGCGACGGTCGCCATTGAGAGCGAGAACCCGTGGCGGGCGTGGGTGAACGGCGCGACCGCGGACCGGACCGCGGCGTTCGAGGCCGAGCTGAAGGAAGGGTGGAACGTGGTGCTGGTGAAGGTGGGGAACGGGGGCAAGCCGCCCGCGCTGGGCGTGCGCGTGACCGGCGACGGCCTGCGCACGGCCGCCGCGCCCGAAGCGCCGGTCGTCAAGCGGGTCTGGTGGCCGCTGATTCGGGCGCGGTGAGTGGTCAGTGCGAGTGTGAGTGAAAGGTAGAAGACCGAGGCAACGGCGTGTTGTCTTCAGCCCCGGAGGGGCGTGATACCAAATCGCGTTGAAGGGTGACCATGTGTTGCCCTCTCCCCTTGCGGGAGAGGGTAGCGAGTCTTCGAGCCGGGTGAGGGGTGTCGGGCTACGCGTGTACCGCGAAGC
>JAYUBA010001170.1:0-3825 GCA_043741075.1 Frigoriglobus sp. | reverse complement strand
TCAGCCCAGCGGCGGCCAGTCCTTCGCCAGCCCCTCCCGCTCGATCAGGTCCACCTGCTCCTTGGTGATCTGGAACCGGGTCGCGACTTCCTTCTTGGAATCGGCCACAGTAAAGCTGTGGCTGTCCTGGACTTCCACCAGAGCGTGGAAAATGGACTTGCGCTGCTGTACCGTCAGCGTCTTGGCGGGCATACTGGCTTCCTCCTGTTGCGGTGACGCGAAAACGAAGGGTCTAATTTACTTTATGCCCGCGGAGTGACCGCCGACCGCGGAATCCGGCCGTTTTCGCCGCTTCTGTCCCCCGAATCGCGCCCCGTTGCGAAAGGTCCGACCATGTTGCCCCGCCGGCTTTCTACGCTCGTCGTTCTCACATCCGTCCTCGCGGTCTCCGGAGTCGAGCCGCGGCTGTCCGCACCGCCCGAACCGGCACAACCGGACGCGAAGGCGCCGCCGGCCCCGCCCGCCGCGTGGGTGAAGGACCGGCTCGCGGAGGTGGACAAGAAACTCGACGCCGAAATCAAAGACCTCGTCGCGCTCTACCAGCACATCCACGCCAACCCAGAACTCTCACTCATGGAGGTGAACACCGCGAAGCGTCTCGCGGACGAGATGCGGAAGGCGGGCTACGAGGTGACCGAGAAGGTCGGCGGGACCGGCATCGTGGCGGTGCTGAAGAACGGCCCCGGCCCGGTCGTGCTGATCCGCACCGACATGGACGGGCTTCCGATCATCGAGCAGACCGGGGTGCCCTACGCGAGCAAGGTGAAGGTGAAGAACCGCGACGGCGTGGAAGTCGGCGTGATGCACGCGTGCGGGCACGACATCCACATGGCGTCGTGGGTCGGAACGGCCCGCGTGCTGGCCGCGATGACGGACACGTGGAGCGGCACGGTGGTGTTCATCGGCCAACCGGCGGAGGAGATCGTCGCGGGGGCGAAGAAGATGCTCGACGCGGGGCTGTACACGAAGTTCCCGAAGCCCGACTTCGCGCTCGCGCTGCACTCCGACCCGCAGCACCCGACCGGCACGCTCGGCTTCAGCGAGGGGCTGGCGATGGCGAACTCCGACACCGTGGACATTCTCGTGAAGGGCAAGGGCGGGCACGGCGCGGCCCCGCACATGACCATCGACCCCATCGTGCTTTCGGCGCGAATCATCCTCGACCTGCAAACCATCGTCAGCCGCGAAACGGACCCGCTCGATCCGGTGGTGGTGACCGTCGGCTCGATCCACGGCGGCACGAAGCACAACATCATCCCGAACGAAGTGAAGCTCCAGCTCACCGTGCGCACCACGAAAACCGAGACGCGCGACCGCGTGCTGAAGTCGATCGACCGCATCGCGAAGGCGGCGGCGGTGGGCGCGAACGCCCCGCCGCCGGAGGTGAAGGTGAGTCTCGATGAGTTCACACCGGCGACCTATAACGACGTGCCGCTGGCCCGCAAGTGCGGGGCGGTGTTCCGCGACATCCTCGGCCCGGAGAGCGTGCGGGGCGACCGCAAGCCGGTGATGGGTGCGGAGGACTTCAGCCGCTACGCCGAAGGGAAGGTGCCCATCTTCATGTACTTCGTGGGCACGATCACGAAGGAGAAGTACGACGCGGCACAGCAGCCGGGCGCGCCCGCGCTGCCGGGGATGCACACTGACGCCTACGCCCCGATCCCGGAGCCGAGCATCCGCACCGGGGTCCGGACGATGAGCCGCGCGGCAATGAACCTGATGCCGAAGAAGGAGAAGTAGTACACGCCCATGCGGTGTCGCGCACGGGTTCGGCTTCCTCCGTGGTCGGGGTGAGGTACAATCATGGCTGAACGTAAGCCCAAGAAGCCGCGGAAGAGGAAGGTCAAGAAGGGACCGAAAGGCGGGCGAAAGCACACACCTGGAAAAGATCACGACCGAAAGAGCCACCGAAAGAAGGCCGACCGGTTCCGCCGCAAGGCGCTGCGCCGGCGCGACGAGCGGTCGGCCGAGGCGGAGCGCCAGTGGGAGGTTTGGGACCGCCTGACCGAGGATCAGAAACGACTCCGCGAAGACCTGCGCCCGACGCTACCGAGGCCGAACGATGACGACGCGAACTGACGCGCCCGCCGACGCGGGCACGGTTTGGCGCGAGATCGACGACCTGTACCACAAGGTACTGGACATCTTCTACGGCCGGGGCCGACGCGAGAAGGCGTTCCCGTTAGCCCTGCGGTTGTTGCGCCTACTCGACAAGCACGACCCGGACGCGGAAACGCTACTGGGCATGTCCGGCCGGTGGCTCGTCGCGGAACTGGACGGCGATTTGGAAGGCACCATCCGCTACCGCGAGCGGGAACTGGACGCGCTGCGCCGGCACGTCGCGAGCGGGCTGATTGAGAACGGCGGGTTGGCGCCGGACGAGTTCGCCGACCGGCTCGACCTGCTCGCCTCCAGCTACCTGGACGCGAAGCGGTACGACGACGCGCTCGCCCGGCTCGCCGAGTCGGAAGCGTTCTGCACCGCCCGCGGCATCCCCTTCGACGGGAAAACGATCCGCGCCGACGTGAAGCGGGCGATGCGCCGCCGCAAACCCTCCGCGGTCTGACTACTGCACCCGCACCCGAAGAATCTTCCGCCCCAGCCGAACGACTAGCCCGTCCGTGACCGGCACGGCGGCCTTCACGTCGGCGGGCTTGGTGCGGTCGGGGCCGTAGTTGAACGCGCCCTCCTCGATCTTGCGCCGCGCTTCGCCCTTGCTCGCGGCGAGTTTCGTTTCGGCGATCAGATCGACCGCCGGCATCGCCCCCGCGATCAGCCGCGCCGCGGGAATCGTGACCTCGGCGATGGTCTCCGGGTCGCCCTTCTCCTCGAACTGCTTCCGCCAGTCGTCCAGCACCGCGGACGCGCCCGCGTCACCGTGGTAGAAGCGGACGATCTCCGCACCGAGCGCCTTCTTCGCCTCGTTCGGCCTACCCGCGAGCAGTTCTTCGATCCGTGCCGTCGGGAAGTCGGTGAGCAACTCGAACCACTCCTTCATCAGCCCGTCGGGAATGCGCATCGTCTTGCCGAACTGCTCCTTCGACGGTTCGTTCAGCCCGATGTAGTTGCCCAGGCTCTTGCCCATCTTCTTCTCGCCGTCGAGGCCGCGGAGGAGCGGCATCGTGAAGCAAATCTGCGGCTCTTGCTTCGCGGCGCGCTGGAGGTCGCGGCCGACCATCAGGTTGTACAGTTGCTCCGTGCCACCGAGTTCCACGTCGGCGTGAATCTCCACGGAGTCGTGCCCCTGCATCAGCGGGTACAGGCACTCGTGCAGGTAGATCGGCGTGCCGGCCTTGATGCGGTTGCTGAAGTCGTCGCGCTCGATCATCCGCTGAACGGTCGTGCTGGCGAGCAGGCGCAGCATGTCCGCGAAACCGAACTTCGCGAACCACGCGCCGTTCGGCCGCACCTCGGCGCGGTCGATGTCGATCACGCGCGCGATCTGCGTGAGGTAAGTCTGCGCGTTCTTCTCGATCTGCTCCGCGGTCAGCCCCTGTCGGCTCGCGTCGCGGCCACTGGGGTCGCCGACGGCGGCCGTCGCGGTGCCGATGATGAGGACCGCGGTGTGGCCGAGTTCCTGGAACTGGCGCAGCTTCCGCAGCGGGACCGTGTGCCCCAGGTGAACGTCGAAGCCCGTCGGGTCGATGCCGTACTTGATGCGGAGCGGCTTCCCGGTCGCGTGGCTGCGTTCGAGCTTCTTCTTGAGTTCGTCGCGCGTCTCGACCTGCGCGGCCCCGCGCAGGATCACCGCGAGCTGCTCGTCAACCGGTGAAAACGACATGAAAGACTCCAGAGAAAGAGCCGCAGATAACGCAGAGGACGCAG
>JAYUBA010001169.1:0-3830 GCA_043741075.1 Frigoriglobus sp. | reverse complement strand
GGCATCGAGGACTCTGCCCCGGCCACCCAGATTAACACTCTGAGTTGCCCTGCGCCCCGCCCCCCGTAACACGACCCGCAATCGGCATAGATGCTACAGCCGGCAATTCGTGCCGGGCAAGACGGGTGATGGGCACCGCGAAGCACTCAAACCGCCCAAATTACCGTTGACTCCTATATCACCTGGGCTTACGATCCTCACTACACAACACAGCCCGCCACACACGGTTGTGTTTCCCAGAGATTAGGCGACAACCGCACGCGAGATCGGAACCCGTTCTGTCGCGGACACGGAGCCGCGACCGGGGCCGTTCGTTGGTGCGGCGGGCAGCAGAGGGCTTCAAAGATGTACAGCGTAGTTCTGATGGTGGCCGCGACCTCGGGCGGGGACGTGGCCGGCTTCGGCGGGCACAAGGACAGCGGCGGCTGCTCCGGCTACACCGCCGGGTGCAACGGCAACAGCTGCAGCGGCGGCGGGTTCCTCGGGATGCGGAACGGCGGCGGGCTGTTCAAGCACAAGGACAAGGGCGGCTGCCACGGCAGCAACTACGCCGGCGGCTGCACTGGTGCCACCTGGACGGCCCCGGTCGTCGCGGCCCCGACCGGCTGCACCGGCTCGACGTACACCGGCGGCTGCCACGGCGGCGGCAATAGCTGCCACGGCGGCGGGTTCCTCGGGATGCGGAGCGGCGGCGGGCTGTTCTCCAAGCACAAGGGCGGCTGCCACGGCGGCTGCCACGGCGGGTAAGCTCGGTCGGTGAGTGACGACACCGCGCGAACGGGGGCCACCTGGCCCCCGTTCCCGTTTTTGCGGGCGCGTTATAATCCCTTCGGAGACGAGTCCTTCCGAACCGAGGGGACGCGAATGGGCGTGCCGTTCGTACGGCCGCGTGTGGCGGACGTGGTGTTCCGGCTGTACGACCGGCCGCTGCACCCGGAACTGTTCGAGGTGGTCGCCGCCAAGACGGTGGTGCGCGACGGTCGCCGGCTCACCGTGCGCCTCACCCGCACCGGGCACACGCTCGCCTGGACCGACGGCACGGTTCACCTGGAAGAGGTGATCGCGGCGACCGACCAGGAGTTACCGGCGGCGGGGCGGCGGCTGGCCCACCGGTTCGACGGCGGGCACCGCGGCCGGTGCGCGCTGCCGGGGGTGACGTACCAGATGGCGTCGCAGGCCGAGGTGATGGACCCGGACCCGTTCGTCCACCTGCACGCGGAACTGGTCGCCGACGGCGAGCGGAAGGGGCTGGTGTACCACTGCGTGCGGGGCAACCGCGTCGGCCTGTCTCCGCTGGGCGTGGTGATCGTGGAGTGCCTCCCGCGGTGTCTGAGCGTGACCGCGTTCCACACGTTCCCCGACGAGTTCACCGTCCTGAAGACGCAATCGCTCATCGAGCAGGGGTAGCGCGCCTTTTCTTCAGCCCGAAGGGCTGGGACAGCGTAGCCCAGGGCAACGCCCTGGGTACCGGTGCTGGTCAGCCGGTCAGTTTCTCCAGCGCCTCCTGGTACTTCGCGGCCGTGCGTGCCACCACCTCGTCCGGTAGCGCCGGCGGCGGGCTGGCCTTGTCCCAGTCGGTCGTTTCGAGCCAGTCGCGGACGAACTGCTTGTCGAACGACGGCGGCGACGCGCCCGGCCGGTACGTGTCCTTCGGCCAGTACCGCGAGCTGTCCGGCGTCAGCACCTCGTCGATGAGAATCAGTTGCCCGGAAGGCAGCCGGCCCCACTCGAGCTTCGTGTCCGCGAGGACGATCCCGCGGCCCTCCGCGTACCCCGCCGCGCGGCGGTACACGTCGAGCGTCTTCGCCTCCAGTTCGCGCGCGGTGTCCGCGCCGACTTGCTGCGCCATCACGTCGAACGCGATGTTCTCGTCGTGGCCTTCTTCGGCCTTCGTCGCGGGGGTGAAGATCGGGTCCGGCAGCTTGCTCGCGAGCTGAAGCCCCGCGGGAAGCGCGATGCCGCAGACGGTGCCGTGTACCTGATACTCCTTCCACCCGGAGCCGGCGAGGTAGCCGCGCGCGACGCACTCCACCGGCACCACCGCCGTCTTCCGCACGAGCATCGTCCGCTCTTCGAGCTCCTGGCGGCGGAACTCCGGCGGCAGCGCGGACAGGTCCGTGCTGATGAGATGGTTCGGCACGTTCAGCCACTTGAACCAGAACAGCGACATCGCGGTGAGCACGCGGCCTTTGTTCGGAATCCCGTTCGGCATGACGTGATCGAACGCGCTGATGCGGTCGGTGGCGACGATGGCGAGTGTATCGCCGAGGTCGTACACGTCGCGCACCTTGCCGCGCCGCGGGGCGTGTCCCGGCACCTGACTTCGCAACAGCGGTTCGGCGGGCATTGGATATGGTGGGTTAGAGAAGGAGTCGCACGCGCCACGGGCCGTATTGTACGATTCGCTTCACCCGCACGGTGCCCCATGCTCAAGCACGAAGCGAAACTGATCGACCCGGACGCGGAGCGGATCGTCGCGGCGCTCGCGCTCGCCACGGCCGCGGCGAACAAGCGGTGCCGCGCGCGACTGCTGGCCGACGACCCGGCGAAGTGGCGGAAGTTCGCCCGCGACACCGCTGCGAAGCCCGAAGGGTATTCGATGTTCCGCGGCGGCAAGGGCGGGGTGCCCGCGACACAGCTTCTCGCCGCGTGGTGGACCGACCCCGCCGGGCGCAAGCACGTCGTCCTCCGCGGGCGACGCGTCGAACACGACGAGGCGAAGCGCCTGCTTCAGAAGCAAGATCTCGACGCACGCGCGCCGCTGTGGCACGCGTACCCGGAGTACGTGTGCCGGCGGACGGCGGGCAAGACGGCGCAGATCGTGTGCGCGTGCGGGTGCGGGGCGGTCGGCACGCCGGAGTCGTTGGGCTGGATGGGCGAGACGTGCGGCCCGTGCTTCGACCGCAAGGAGGAAGTCGGCGCGGTCGGGTTGAGCGCGAACGTACCCGGCGTGCTGTACAGCGACCGCGCCCCGCTCCGCACGGTCGCGTGTTCGCCGGACGGCACCCGCGTCGCGGCGAAGGAGGGCGACGATCACGTCACCTACTGGGACGTTGCGACCCGCACGCGGACGGTGATGAAGTTCAGCGGCGCGAACGTGATGGACATCGCGATCACGGCGGACGGGCGCTACCTCCTCGTCGTCGGCGTCAACGAGCCTTCGGGTGGCGGGCTGTTCGCCGCGTTCGACCTGACCACCGACCCGCCCGCGCGAATCGAATCGACGCTCGAAACCGAACCGGCGGCGGTACGACGCGTCGTAGCGCTCGACGACCCCGGTCTCGTGCTCGTCGAGTTGTGGGCACCGGAGGCGGCACCTCGTGTCGAGGTGGTCCGCGTGCCGTCCGGCGAAACGCTCCGCGGGGTCGATCTGCCGTTCAACGCGTCCTTGCCGCGCGCCGCCCACCCGAACGGCACCGAGATTGTGACTTGCGGCAGTGTGACACGCGTCCTCAACCTCCGCACCATGACGTTGTCGGCCGAGTCGCCCTTCACCTACCACGTTCACGCCTACTCGCACGACGGCAAACGGTTGATCGGCGTGAATCCGATCAGCCTCCGCGCACGACGCGACGACCGGGCGATTGCTCGCCGAGGGCTGGTTGCACGCGAAGAAGGGCGCACCAGCCACGGATGGGATGACGGCGCTGGCGGTCGATCCGGCGGGCGCGTTCGTCTATGTGGGAAGCTGGCAGGGAAAGGTGTACGCGTTCGCCGCGGACACGCTGAAGTTGCTTGCCGTGTTGGAGTGGCACCTCGGCATCGTACAGGGGCTGGCGGTGTCGGCCGACGGCGCGCGGCTGTTCAGCGCCGGCGGCGACGGGTGCGTG
>JAYUBA010001168.1:0-3833 GCA_043741075.1 Frigoriglobus sp. | reverse complement strand
TCAGCAGCGGCATCTTCACTACCTTCACCAGTTTGGTAGTGGTTTCCCGCGTCAGCCGGTCGGCCTGGTCCTTGTCGAACGTGTTCAGCTCGTCGTCGCTGAGGACGAAGTAGTCGGCCGCGGGCGTGTCATCGACGCCGATGCCGGCCACCAGCACCGCGTCGCCCGGCCGCTTCCGCTTCAGCCGGTCGGTGAGCGCGACGTTCGGCTCGACGAGTACGCCGCGCCCGCCGCGGCGGTGGAACAGGTACGTGTTGTTCGACCGGATCGGGTCGTACGCCCCGACGTCCAGGTACGTCGGCTTGTCCACGCCGATCGCGGACAGCAGGCCGCTCGCGACGAGGTCTTCGCCGAACTGCGCGAACGAGAACTTGGTGCCGTCGGGCAACTCCTTCTGCGTCCACTCCAGCGGCTGCACCCAGCTCGCCGCCTTGCCGGCGATCAGCCCGGCCAGCCCGCCGACGAAGAACTCGCGGCGCGGCAGGCGGAAGAATGCCGGCTTCTCCCCGGCCGGCGGCGGCGGGGCGGTCGTGGCGGGCGCGGGGGTGGCGGTGCTCATGTCGTGACCGGGGTGGGTGCGAAAGAAGTTGCCTACTCAACCGTAGAACACGCCCGGCCGGTTCGGTTATGGTGGCGCGTGATTTCTCCCTCCCCGATGGAATCCGTCATGCTCGCGCTGCTCCTCGCGGTCCTGTTCGCCCAGCCCCCCGTGGCACCGCCGCCGCGCGAGGTCGATCCGTTCGCCAAGTGGGAGAAGAACATCCGCGCCATCGAGAAGCGCCTGGCCGCGAACCCGCCGAAGCCGGGCGCGGTGTTCTTCGCCGGGTCGTCCAGTATCGTCGGCTGGGACGTGAAGACATCGTTCCCCGACGCCGGGCATGTGAACGTCGGCTTCGGCGGCTCCGTCATCGCCGACAGCACGCACTTCGCCCCGCGCATCCTCGCCCCGCACAAGCCGGGCACGGTCGTCTTCTACGCCGGCGACAACGACACCGCGAGGGGCAACAAGCCGGAGCAGGTGGCCGCCGACTTCAAGGCGTTCGTCGCGGCCGTGCGGACGGGCGACCCGGCGTGCCGCGTGCTGTTCGTCGCGATCAAGCCGAGCCGCGCCCGGTGGAAGCTGTTCGACGAGCAGACGAAGGCGAACGCGCTCGTGAGAGCGTACTGCGCGGCGGGGAAGGGGCTGACCTTCGTGGACGTGGTGCCGCTGATGCTCGGCCCCGACGGCACCCCGGCCCCGGAGTTGCTCCTGAAGGACGGGCTGCACATGACCCCGAAGGGGTACGAGGTGTGGACCGCGGCGGTCAAGAAGGCTCTCAAGTAGGACGGGCTTCCAGCCTGTCATTGCGTGGACAGGCTGGAAGCCTGTCCTACTTCAACTGCACGCGAACGAAGTTCGGCCAGTACAACTCGGCGTTGTTGATGACCGGCCCCAGCTCGAACGCGTTGACGACGTAGGAGATGACCAGTTCGTTGCCGGCCGCGAGGTGCGGGTGGGCCTTCGCCGCGTAGCTGAACACCTTCTTGTCCGTCTTCATCTCCGGGCAGGTGTACAGCAGCACCGGGTCCGACCACGGGCCTTCGGGCGACGGCGCGAACCGCCCGACGATGCGGTCGGACAGGCCGCTCTCGGTGTACACCAGCGCGTACCGCTTCAGGCCGGGCAAGTAGGTCACGGAGAACTCCGAGCCTAAGCCCCCCGCGAAGCCGCTAGCGGCTGTTGCGTCCTTCTTCCATTCGCCGTTGGCGAGGAAGCGCCAGGCGTCGAAGTCCGCGAGTTGGTCCGTCGCGACGCGGGCGACGAGCAGCTTGCGCTCTGGGAACAGCTTCGTCGGCGTCTCCTCGTAGCCGTAGACGTAGGCGTGATCGCCGACGGTCAGCACCGCGGAGCCGAACAACCGCTTCCGCTTCTCCTCGAACGACGCGAACGGCACCTTCGCGTAAGCGGTCTTCCACTTGGTCGGGTCGTCGAGCGGGTTGGACACGGTGCCGAGCCACAGATCGACGCTCTTGAACCCGAACGCGGCCGGGCCGGCGGCCTTCTCGAACCGCGGCAGGAAGACGTGCAGTCGGCCGCCCGCGTGGTGCCCGGCGAACTGCCAGAACCAGCCCTTCCCGTCCGGCGGGGCGAAGAGCGCCGTCGGCTTGCCGCCGGCGGTCTTCTGGACGGCGTAGGTCAGCTTCAGGTCCGCACCGTTGCCTTCTTGAACGCCGACGGTGTTGTTCACCATCGTCACGTCCTTGCGCTTGCCGGCGCGGACGGTGCCGATCCAGGTGTCACTGAACAGCCACAGCGCGCGTTTGTCCGAGAGCGGCACGGAGAACGCGCCGTCGCCGCCGACCCAACCGTCGGCGCGGCGGAACGTGGCGGTGAGCGCCGCGTCCGGCTCGGCCGTCGCCACGGAAGGCCGTTCCGGCGGCGCGGCGAAGCAGGTGAGCAGGATGAACGCCGTCATAGTAGGCTCTGCTCGTTGAGGTTTACGTTCACCGCTTCCACTTCGACCCGAGGAGCAGGTTGGCGAGGAAGACGGTCGCGGTCTGATGGGTTCGCACGCGGTCCCACGCCTCGAACGCGGCACGAACGCGTTCCACGAGGGCGAGTGCCACCTGTCGGGAAAACGTCTGTGCGACGTTATAGTCCGCCTCGTGCCGGCGCTGTTGGAGTTCGATGAACGACTCGGCGACCGCCTTCAGGTCGTTCGGGACGTCGCCCGCCGTGACGGCCTTCAGGTGATCGGGTAGCGCCCCGGCCGCGAACGGGCGGCAACCTTGCCTCATGTCGGAGTGGTCGAACGCGCGCGGAACCAGTTTCCGCAACCCCTTGTCCGAAACGACCGCGGCCGTCGCTTCGCGGACGAGCAGATGAAAGAGCGCGTAATAGGCGGTTGAGACGGCCCGGCGCAAGCTGGCCTGCTTCGGCCGCGTCGTGTCGCGCCGGGCGAGGTGCTCGGCCTGTTCGAGGAGGTCGTCGTGAAGGCTCACGCGGCGTCCTCACCGACCGGGTTCAAGGCGTCGGTCAGCGGGCGGTAGCCGAGGTACGGCAGGCGGTCGCTCCCCGCGGCCTTCACCACCTTCCACCCGGTGCGGCTGAAGCGGCCGGCGAACGCCAGAAACTCGGCTTCGCGCGCGTCGATGTCGTCGGCCAATAGCACCTCGAACCACACGCCCGGGTCGCCGGACCAGTCGGCGTCGAGGCGGTAATCGAACCCCAGCACGAACGGCGGCAGCGGACCGCTCTCGCGCAGCAGCACCGCCAGCAGTCCTAGCCCTTCCGGGTCCGCGATCACCTCGTCCAGCGACTCGACCATCCGCGCCAGTTCGGCCAAGCCGGCGGTCATCTCGTCGTCCGTCGGCGGGCAGGCACCGGCGCCGGCCGCGATCCTCCGGTACTCCGCGACGGCCGCGCGCCGGTCCGCGGGCAGGAAGCCGAACTCGGCCGCGTCGAGGTCGGCCACCACCCCCGGCGCGAGCCACAGCGGCGCGGCGGCCCGCAGCCGCTCCCAGTCCGCCCCGGCGCGCGGCTCCGAGCCGCCGCCCGGCTGTAGGTAGCGGTACGCGACGTTGCGCGCCGTCTTCACGCGCTGCACGAACTCGAACATCGCCATCGGTGAATCCTCCCCGGACCGTGCCCGCCATTCTACTTCTTCGCGTCCTTCTTGGTGAAGATCACGACGTGCTGCCACGGCAGCGTGCCCACCGTCTTCGTGTGCCCCAGCTCCGGGAACACGGCCATCTCCTTCAGCACCTGCCGCTCGCTCATCTTGTGGACCGGCTTGATCCACACCTTGTCGTCCTCCGCCCGGAACTCGACGAACGCCAGCCGCCCGCCCGGC
>JAYUBA010001167.1:0-3834 GCA_043741075.1 Frigoriglobus sp. | reverse complement strand
GGCGCGGCTCGGTGAGGTGTTGGGCACGGACGGCATGTACCAGTGCTTTCCGAGTCGCCCCAAGCAGATCCGCAAGCCGGACGTGTCGTTCGTCCTTCAGGCGCGCCTGCCGGACGGCCGGGTGCCGCGCGGCATCTGCAAGTTCCGGCCCGACCTCGCGGTCGAGGTGGTTTCACCGAACGACACCTACGAAGTGGTCGAGGAGAAACTCGCGGACTACTTCGACGCCGGTATTCCGCTCATCTGGGTCGTGACACCCAAGACGCGCACGGTCCTCGTGTACCATGCCGACGGCACCGCCCGACGCCTCCGCGACACCGACGACCTGACCGCCGATCCGGTCATCGCCGGCGTTCGCATCCGAATCGCGGACTTGTTCCCGAACCCGCCTGAATCCACCGCAGACGCCCCGCCGGTCGAAGTACCGCCGGCCGCGTCGTGAGGCGAATCGCCATCCTCTCCGGCGGAACCGGCTGGCACGTCCAAGACCTCGTGCGGGCCGCGGGCGAACTCGGTCACGAGGCCGCGGCGCTCGACTTCCGCGCGCTGTCCGCGAGTGTACACGTCGCGAGCGATGCGCTCGCGGCGTTCGACGCGGTGCTCGTTCGCACGATGCCGGCCGGGTCGCTGGAACAGGTCGTGTTCCGCATGGACCTGCTGCACGAAGCCGCGGCCCGCGGGACGCCCGTACTGAACCCGCCCCGCGCGGTGGAAGTGTGCGTCGATAAGTACCTCACGACGGCCCGCCTCGCGCGCGCCGGCATCGCCACCCCGCCGACCGCGGTATGTCAACGGAGCGACGACGCGATGACCGCGTTCGCGGACCTCGGCGGCGACGTGGTGCTGAAGCCCATATTCGGGTCGGAAGGCCGCGGGATGTGCCGCATCACCGACGCGGAAACCGCGTGGCGCACGTTCCGCGTCTTGGAGCAAACCGGCCAAGTGATCTACCTTCAGCGGTTCGTGCGGCATCCGGGCTGGGACTTGCGCGCGTTCGTGATCGGCGGTCGCGTCATTGCTTCGATGCGCCGCACCGCGGGCAACGACTGGCGAACGAACGTCGCTCAGGGCGGCACCGCGGAGCGCGTGACGCTCAGTGACAGCGAGATGTCACTCGCGCTGCGTGCCGCGGACGCGGTCGGGTGCCCGGTCGCGGGCGTGGACCTGCTGCCCGGCCCCGGCGGCGAGTTGTTCGTGATCGAGGTGAACGCCGTCCCCGGCTGGAAGGCGCTTGCCCCGACCTGCGGTGTCGATGTGGCGAAGGAAGTCGTGCGGTTCCTGGCGGAGAGAGGCTGAATGGGAATGTACGACCGCTCGCTCATTGAAATCTCCGTCCACACGGCTTGCGTTTGGGAAGCGACGAGTCGGAAGGTCGGGAACGTCCACCAGTATGCAGACTTCGTAGGGACGAGTTACCTCGATTTCGTCCTCTCCGCTGGCGTAATCATGGGCGTACTCGGGAACGCCGCGAGGATTCGACAAGTTGGGGTCACGGTCAACGCCTCCGTGAAAGAAACGCGGGAAAGGGTCGGGAACAACACGAACCTCGGTATCGTGATCCTACTCGCTCCGCTGGCATCAACTTGGGAAGCGACGCATCTCCCGTCGGGCCGGACTGAGTTGTCGCGGACTCTCGCGAAGCTCTCGATCGAAGACGCACGGCTCGTGTACGAAGCGATCCGACTTGCGAATCCCGGCGGACTCGGTGACGCCCCTGAGCAAGACGTGCGCGACGAACCCACCGTCACACTCCTCGAAGCGATGCGGCTCGCGGCCGATCGCGACATGGTCGCGCGGCAGTACGCCAACGGCTTCGCGGACGTGTTCGACTTCGGCGTGCCCGCGTTTCTCGATGCGTTCGCTCGGTTCGGGTGCGTCGAGGCCGCTATCATCGACTCGCAACTACAGTGGCTCGCGACGTACCCGGATTCGCTCATCGCCCGCAAGAACGGCCCCGCGGTCGCCGAGGACGTGCAGCGGCGCGCCGCGGAAGTGCTTCGACTCGGAGGCGTCACCACGCCCGAAGGCCGCGCGGCCGGTGTCGCGCTCGATCAGCACCTTCGGAGCGACGGGAACAAGCTGAACCCCGGCACGACGGCCGACCTCATCACCGCTTGCCTGTTCGTCGCGCTCCGGGAGAATAAGGTAACGCCTTCCGCCCCGTTCCGCTGGCAAGTCAGCGATTGGCTGTAGACATGCCGACCGAGCGCTTCAAAGTCCGCGTCACCAAAGACCACCTGGTGTTCTGCTGCGGGCACTTCATCAGCTACCGCGGCCACCAGTGCGAGCGGCTTCACGGCCACAACTACCGCACCGCGGTCGAAGTCGAAGGCGTACTTCAAGAGGATTTCTACGTCTTCGACTTCATCGCGCTCAAGAAGCGCACGAAGGAAATCACGGACGAACTCGACCACCACATGCTGCTCGCGACGCGGAACCCGGTCATCGCGGTGGACGACACCCCGAAGTGCGTGCGGGTGAAGTACGAGGACCGCGAGTGGCTGTTCCCGCGCGGCGACTGCATCCTGTTGCCCATCGAAAACACCACCGCCGAACTGCTCGCGCGTTACATCGCGGGTCGGCTGTGGGAATCGCTCCGCACGAACGAAGGGTTCACGCCCGAAGTGCTTCGCGTCGAAGTGGAAGAAGCGCCGGGGCAGTCCGCCACGGTCGAATGGCGCGCGTAATGCCCTGCCCCGTTGGCCCCGCTCTTGCACACCGCCGGCCTGCGAACTTTCTTTAACCGCACTCTTGCGGAACCCACTTACAACCGTCACAATCCAAAAGAACCGGTGCGGAGCGCCGGTCATTTCTCCACTCGCCAACGGAGTGACTCGGACGGAACGGACGCCGTCGCGAACCTCGGCACGGGACCACCATCATGAACCGTCCGCTCGGCCGCCGCGATTTCCTTCACGCCACCGCCGCCGTCACGGCCGCGGCGATGACCGGCTCGTCCCTGTTCGCCGCCGACGGCAAGAAGAAACCGAAGCTCAAGAAGGCCGTCAAATACGGCATGATTCAACTCAAGGGCACGCACCTGGAGCGGCTCGAACTCGCGAAGACGTGCGGGTTCGCGGGCGTCGAGATCGACAGCCCCGGCACCGACAAGCTCGACGAACTGGCGAAGGCGAGCAAGGAAACCGGCGTCGTCGTTCACGGCGTCATCGACTCGGTCCACTGGAAGGACACGCTCTCCAGCCCGGACGCGCAGGTGCGGGCGAAGGGACTGGCGGCGCTCGAGGGCGCGCTCCGGGACGCGAAGACCGTCGGCGCGGACACCGTCCTGCTCGTTCCCGGCGTGGTCAACAAAGAGGTGACCTACGAACAGTGCTTCGAGCGGTCCCAGGCCGAGGTGAAGAAGGCGCTGCCGCTGGCCGAGAAGTTAAAGGTGCCCATCGCCATCGAAGTGGTGTGGAACAACTTCATCACCAAACCGGAACAGCTCATCGAGTACGTGGACAGCTTCAAGAGCGAGTACGTCGGGGCGTACTTCGACTGCTCGAACATGATCAAGTACGGCGTGCCGCCCGCGGACTGGATCCGCAAGCTCGGCAAGCGGATGCTGAAGTTCGACTTCAAGGGGTACAGCAAGACGAAGCAGTGGGTCGGGATCGGCGAGGGCGACGAGGACTGGCCGGAGATTCTGAAGGCGCTCGGCGAGATCGGCTACGACGGCTGGGCCACCGCCGAGGTCGGCAGCGGCAACGAGGAGTACCTCAAGAAGATCTCCGCGGTGATGGACAAAGTGCTGGGGTTGTGATTTCAGCCCCGGAGGGGCTTTGGATATAAACCCCTGATTTCGGACGAAACAGGGCCGAAAAGCCTTTGAAT
>JAYUBA010001166.1:0-3837 GCA_043741075.1 Frigoriglobus sp. | reverse complement strand
AGCGTAAGCGACGGACAGCGTTATCCGTCGCTTACGCTTCCGGCTCGTCAAAACGGAACTGTCTCGCCGTTGACCGGGCGCGCCGGGGCAACGTCGGTTCACGGCTTCGGCGGCGGGCCGCCGGGGAATCCGCCCATACCTCCGCCCTCGCGCAGTCGCTTCAATTGCGAGCGCTGCTCCGGCGTCAGAATCTTCTCCAACTCCGCGTCCACCTTCTTCTGCAAGTCGGCCAGTTCCTTCTTCTGCGCGTCGGTCATTTGAAGTTGGCCCTGCACGTTCGGCGGGAGCACCTCGCCCGGATTCGGGCGCGCGAAGCCGCCGGGGCCGCCCATGCCCGGCCCGCCCATGCCGAAGCCGGCGGGCGTGAACCCCTTGCTCTTGCCGGCGAGTTGCGCCGCGATCGACTCCGACCGCTTCTCCACGAACGTCTTCAGGTCCGGGACCGGGCGCCCGAAGGCGCCCATCCCGCCGCCGGGGGCACCCATGCCAGGAGGGCCGCCGAAGCCGCCGGCACCTTCCTTCCGCGCCGCGACCGCCTTCGTCTCCTTCTCGATCAGCGGCTTCACCACCTTCTCGATGGTCGCGATCTCCGCCAGCACCTTCTCCTTCGCGAAGCAGAGCGGCACCACTTCCTTCAGAATCTGCTGGTACCGGTCCGCGAACTCCTTGTTCGCCATCAGCCGGTCGGCCAGCCGGTTCTGCGCGTACGGTTTGCTCAGGTTCAGGTCCATCTGCTGGTCGGGCGTACCGAAGATCGGGAAGTTGCCCAGCGCCAAGTCCAGATCCCACGGGACGAAGTGGAACTTGTTCGTCTCCGGGTGCAGGTACAGGCAGTAGTTGTGGCCGATGGTGAAGAAGCTGTCGAGGTTCGAGACGATCGCGGTCGCGGCCATGTACTTGAGGAACGCGTCCACGTCGAGGTAAGACGCGATCTCCTTGTTGAACTGCGCGTCCGGGGCCGCGTTCACGAGCTTGGTGAAGTCGATGACGCGCTTGCTCTCGTCCTGCGTGGCGTCGCGCTTCGGCTGGTACGTGTCCTTGTACCGCGCCCAGTCTTCGCCCAGGAAATCCAGCCCGCGGAGGCGCTCCGGCTTCATCAGCAGGCCGGCGTTGTTCTTGTAGTGCATCTTCAGGAAGTTCTTGTCCACGCTCTCCACCAGCGCGTACACGCCGACGTGCTCCTTGTCGTACTTGCCGGGGACGGTGAGCGCCACCTCGGCGAACGCGGTGCGCGGCGCGGGCACGCCGGCGGCGCGGTAGATGGAGTACGCGAGCGCCTCGCGGGCCTTCGACGGGTCCATCACCTCGCAGTTGAGGGTGAGCGACTTCAGCCCGTGGAACCGGGCCGCCTCGTCGTACTTGTCGAGGTCCACCTTGAGCGACCGCTTCAGGCTGCGCGCGGTGGACAGGTAAGTCGAGTTGCCCTTGTAGCGGAGGCCGACTTTTTCGATGGTCTTGCCGTCGGCGGTGAGCGACGCCACGACCCACGGGAACTCCGTCCCGAACGCGCTGCGGTGCGTCTCGCGCTTCACCTCGCCGGGTTTGGGGTCCGCCTTCGGCGGCGGCATCGGCCCGCCGGGGAACCCGCCCGGCCCGCCGGGGAAGCCGAACCCGCCGGCGACCGTCGGTTGCATCGCCTGGTATTCGGCCGCGGTGAGTTCGAGGTGGAATTGCCACACCTTGTCGTGGCCGAACACGTCCGCACCGGCCGCGGGCTTTGCCGGCTGCTTCTTCGGCTCGTCCGCGGCGCGGGCGGGCGCCCACAGGAACACGGGGCCGGCGAGCAGCAGTGCGCTCGCGATCGCGATCCGGATGCGTCCGCTCATGGCGTGACCTCGTGACGGGTGGCTGCGGGAACGGGGTTGGTAGTGGAGATCATCGTAAGCAAACGATGAAGGATCGGTGAATCCGCGAGCGATTGGTACCAAATTCCGCGCGGCGGTCGCCTCGTAGTCACAATAGTCCAGGGTTTTCAACCCCTGGCTCGAATTCCGCGCGGCGGTGCGATGGTCACAGCGCAAGCACCGGTGAAAACTTCGTGAAAGAGGTGTTAGGGCGCGATAGACTGAACCGTTGTTCTTCGGGTATGCTCGAAAGACGTGACCCACCTGCGGACCCGGTCCACCTCCTCCGCCACCGCTGCCCGGCCAGGTGCGACTCCCGGCAGGAAATGTTCGCCGCCCGGCTGTCGCGGCCGGGTCGGCGGTTCCGTTTACATCGCAGGCCCGTGAAGAACGGGTGAAGGAGCGGCGAGAATGTCGGAGTCGTCCGATTCCACCGCGGGGGTGGCAACGACCCCCGCGGGTAACGGTTACGTGCCCTCGGCGAGCGGGCTGGAGTCCCCGTCGCTGTTCGGTCCCGGTGCGGCGGCCGACGGGGCCACCGCCTACGAGGTGAAGTTCCTACTGACGGAGGCACAGGCCGCGGAGGTGACGGCCCGCGTGGCCGGTAAGCTCGCGCTCGACCCGTACGCGGACCCGGCGATGGGCAACGCGTACCTGACCACCAGCGTGTACACCGACACGCCGACCTTCGACGTGTTCTACCGCACGGAGGGGTACAACCGCGACAAGTTCCGCGTCCGCCGCTACGGGGTGAGCGGCCCCGTGTTCGTGGAGCGGAAGACGAAGAACGGCGACAAGGTGCGGAAGCACCGGGCGCGGATCAACCCGGCGGAAGTCGCCGAACTGGCCGCGCCGGGTCTCAACGGCGAGTGGGCCGGCGAGTGGTTCCACAGCCAGTTGATCGAGAAGCAACTGCGGCCGGTGTGCCGCGTGGCCTACGAGCGGGTCGCGTACCTGGGCACCGCCGACGGCGGGACGGTGCGCCTCACCTTCGACCGCAACGTCCGCGGGGTGCTGGCGGGCGAGTGGCGGCTCGAAGCCGTGGGCGCGGTGCCGCCGCTGTTGGACCGCGTGGTGTGCGAGTTCAAGTTCCGCACGACGATGCCGGCGCTGTTCAAGGGCATCGTCGCGGACCTCGCGCTGACGCCGACGCCGGTCTCCAAGTACCGGACGTTCGTGCAGTCCACCGGGCTGGTTCCCGCACGGAGCCGACCCGATGCCTAGGCACGCCGGCGAGACCGGGCAGCCGGCGGGCGAGGCGCGGGAGGCGGTCGATCCGAACCCGTTCACGGACCCGGTGCCGGCGCAGCGCCCGCTCGAGTGGGACGACATCGTCCTGCGGCTGGTGTTCGCGGCCGTGTTCGGGATCGCCGCGGGGGCCGCGTACTTCCTCACGCAGCGGAAGAAGCGGGCCGAGGCCGCGTCGTTCGTCGCCACGATGGTGCTGCTCGCCATCCTGTTGGGGATGGTGAGCATGGTGATCGGGACGAAGATCGCGCAGGCGTTCGCCCTGGTCGGCGCGCTGTCGATCGTCCGGTTCCGGTCGGTGGTGGAGGACACGCGCGACACCGCGTTCGTGATCTTCGCCGTGGTGGTCGGCATGGCCGCCGGGGCGGGCGCGTACCTGGTCGCGGCGGTCGGCATCCCGATCGTGGGCGGCGTCGCGTGGCTGCTGGCGCGGTGGGGCCGGAGCGGGGACACGGGGGCCGTGCCGCTGGCGGGGCAGACGGCGCTCGTCGTCCGCGTCGGCACCGGGGTCGATCCGGCCGGCGGGCTGGCGGAGGCGATCGCCCGGCACGCCGAGGACGTTCGGCTGACTGCGGTCGCCACCGTGCGGCAGGGCACGGCGCTCGACCTGACGTACCTACTCCGCTTGCGGGCCGGAGTTCCGGCGCTGGCGCTGATCGGCGAGTTGAATCGCACCGAGGGCGTGCAGGGCGTCGAGTGGAAGGACTTAGAAAAGACCTAACCCCCCAACCCCCTTCCCTGAAGG
>JAYUBA010001165.1:0-3840 GCA_043741075.1 Frigoriglobus sp. | reverse complement strand
GGGAGAGGGTGGCGGTCAACGAGCCGCGACCGCAAGGGAGCGGCCTTACCCTCTCCCCTTGCGGGAGAGGGTGACGGCGCTTCGCCGACGGGTGAGGGGGCGAGGCTACGCGCGTACCGCGAAGCCGTCTTGATGCGCGGAGGTTTACCCCTCACCCGTCGGCGAGGCGCCGCCACCCTCTCCCGCAAGGGGAGAGGGCAAAGCCAAGAAGTCACCGCATCCGGCGGCGCATCATGGCGAGCAGGCCGGCGTAGGCGGCGACCAGCGGCAGCCCGAACGCGGTGCCGAACCGCCACAGGGTGCGGTCGCGGTCGGACATCGCGACCCGCGGGTAGTGCCACTCCGGCGCGTCGGCGGTCGCGGGCTTCGGCAGCCGGTCCTCGCGGCCCGTCAACCAGTTCACCGAGTGGAGCAGCAACCGCTCCTGCGGCGGTTCTAGACGCGGCCCGCTGAACACATGACCGCTGCCGAACACCACTGTACGCTGCCGCGTGCGGTCGGTCCGGTCGGCCGCCTGCGCCAGTCCGAAGGTGGCCGTGCGGTCGAGCGGGGACAGGATCGCGGCCACCTGCTGCGCCTCGTAATCCTCGCTCACCCACACCGCGGGAATCGTACTCTCGATCGCGACGCCGACGGGGAACGCGGTCTTCCGCTCCTCGAACCGCGTGTTCCGCTTCGCGTCGTCGGCCGGGGTCGGTTCGTACCGCGGAATGTAGGTCACGCGACCGGAGCGGTCGGTGGTCACGAACGGCTTCTCCTCGTTCCACGCGCCCGGCGCGGTGAAAAGGAACTCGCTCGCGAAGGGCACCTTGTCCTGCCAGCCGGGCGCGAGGTAGATCGGGCGCGGTGCCCGCAACCGCAGGTCGAGGCTCTGCTCGGCGGTGCGGCCGGTCAGCCGGAGCGTCGCGGAGATGGGGTTGGCGGCCAGTTTGCTGTCGGCCGGGGGCGCATCGGCCAGCACGAGCGGCGGAATCTCGGCCGCGCCGCCGGAGAGCATCACGCCCGCCCGCGCGGCGGCGAACGCCTTCCGCTCGCCGTCGAACACCACCGTCTCGCGACCCAACTCGAAGCCGCGCTCGCGGAGCAGTTTCTCGAAGCCGTCCATCGCGTCCGCTTGCGGACCGGCGGCCGTGGAGACCGGCCCCAGGCACGCCAGCACCGGCTTCCCGGCCTTCATGAACTCCTTCACGGCCTCCACCTGCCGCTTGTCCATCGTGTGGAACGACGGCGGGAGGCTGCGGCCGATGGTGACGTTCACCACCGTGTACCGCGGGACGACGAGCAGGTCCACGTCGGCCAGCAGGCGCGTGAGCTTGGCCTTCACGTCCGGCAGGCGGCGGTCCTGGAACGACCGCTCGTCCGCGTACGCGGCCTTCAGCTTCGCCTCGGCCTCCTTCTGATCCTTTTCGGCCTCCTTCACCTGCTCCTCGGCGCGGGTCGTCTGGGCCTTCAGCCCGGCGAGCATCACGGTGCGGAACTCGGCCTCGCTCTCCTCGGTCACCGGGCGCCCGCCGGCCGCCCACTTGCGGAACGCGGCGATCAGCTCGGTCCACTCGCGCTGCCGCGTGCCGCGGTCGAGTTGCGTGTAGAAGTCGGCGCGGTCGCGCCACGGCCGCTTCTGGGCTTCCTCCGCGGCCTTCTTCACCGCGGCCAGAACCTTCACGTCGTCGGTCGCCCCCTGGAGCGCCTCGCGGGCGGCGTCCGCGTCGCCCTCCAGCCGCTCCAACTTGTTCTCCTGGAGCGAGTACGCGGCCGGTTCGAGTTCCTTCGTGCTGTCCGTCCAGTTCTTCTTCAGGACGATGTCCACCACGTCGAACCCCTGATCGGTGAGCGCCTTCTTCAGCCCGGACAGCGAGTACTCTTCCTGTCCCTCGGTCGCGACCGTGGTGAGCCACTCGTGGACGACGCACACCGCGACCTTCGGGCGGCGCTCCTGCACGGCGAGGATGCGGCGGGCGAACGTGTCGGTGCCCTGCGGCAGCAGCACGAGGTTCGCGCGCCCGCCGTCGGCCTCGCGGCTGGCGGTCTTGTCGAGTTGCATGAACTCGTTGAACGAGAGCCGCTGGACCCGCTTGTTCGCGTGGAACAGGATGCTGTTCTCCGGGGCCGCTTCGATGGCGGCCTTCAACTCCGGCGCGTCCGCCGTGAGCGCGTCGCGCTGGTCCTTGTACCCGAAGGCTTCCGTGTCCAGCACGGCCACGTGGAACTGCGGGCCGAACTCGCGGAACTGGTCCACGAGGTCGCGCACCTTCTCCGTCACCTTCTCCTCGGCCCCCTTCGTGTACGAGTCCCGCTCGTCGGAGAGTGTGCCGAACATGCGGTGCTTCTGGAGCACGACGATGGTGGTGGGGGCGTTCGCGCGGAGCTTGCCCAACTCGGCCGCGAGTTCCGGCTTCAGCGTGAACCGCTGGTCGCGGGTGCAGTCGTACCGGCCGTAGTGGGTGAACGAGTAGACGTTGACGACGACGAGCAGCGCGACGGCCGCGACCACACCGGCGGTCGCCGACGTGCCGGCCGCGGTGCGCCGCCCGACACCGAGCAGGAGGCCGCCGAGCGCTTCCACCGCGAGTGCGAGCGCCACCGCGGCGACGCCGCACGCGAGCACCCACGCGCCGACCTTCGCCAGTTCGCCGTGGTCGCCGTTGCCCGCGGCGCGGAGCAGGTCGGGGAGCGGCTGTAGTCCGGCCCACGAGCCGAAATCGACGGCCGGCAGGGTCGCGGCGGCCAGCATCCCGCCGACGGCGGTCGCGGCCACGCCGGTCAGCCCGATGGCGCGCATCAGGAACCGGAACCGGCTGCCCCAGGTCGTTCGCTGGCGTGTGTCCATAAGAGTGGTCAGTGGTCAATGGTCAGTGGTCAGTAAGGCCGAGGTCAGCGCAGCCGTCGCGCTTCCAGGCTGCGCACGGTCAGGAACAGGCAGCACAGCGTCACGGTGACGTACAGCACGAGCGGGCGCGTGTCGATCACGCCGCGGGTGAAGTCGCGGCGGAAGTGCTCCGGCACGCTGATGTAGTACACCAGCGGGTACACCGCCGACCCGGTGTCGAACTGCCACCGCAGCAGCGCCGGTAGCACGAACATCAGCCCCAAGAGCAGCGACAGCATCCAGGCGACCAACTGGCTCTTCACCCAACTGGAAACGAGCAGCCCCAGCGCGAGGAACATCGCCCCGGCCAGCACCACACCGAGGTACGACGCGACCACCGGCCGCGGGTCGATGTTCGCGGTGATGTGGACGAGGTGTTCGGTGTCCTTCGTCGCGTGCAGGTAGCCGCCCGCGCCCGCCAGCGCCAGCCCCAGAACGCCGAGCAGCAGCACCATCCAGCCGTTCAGCTCGAACCAGAAGCCGATCAGCGCGACGCCGACCAGCGCGACGCCGGCGAGCAGCATCGCGGTGTAGGGGGTGAAGTTCCCCTGCCATTCAAAGTGCAGGTCGGCGAGCACCGGCACGTAGACGAGCGTGGTGGCCCACAGCAGCAAGTAGAAGGCGAAGCACGCGACGAACTTCGCGAGCACCACCTGCCAGTCACGGATGGGCGCGGTGAGGAGCGATTCGAGGGTGCCGGTGCCGCGCTCCTCGGCGATCAGCCGCGACGTGATGATGCCGGTCACGGCCGGGAACAGCCCCCAGAACAGGACGCCCGCGACGAGCGCCGCGTTCGGGCTTTCGGCCCCGCCGAGCATCACCTGCATCGGGTACTCGACGCCCCGCGGCCCCTGCTCGGTGAGCAGCCCGAGCGCGAGGTTGAACAGCAGCCCGGTGAGCACCAGGAAGCCGAACAGCGCGACGTAGCCGACCGGCCCCGTGAAGTACGCGGCGAACTCGCGGCGGATGAGAGA
>JAYUBA010001164.1:0-3841 GCA_043741075.1 Frigoriglobus sp. | reverse complement strand
GCCGGCGGCCACCACCAGTTCGGCCCGGCCGTCGCCGTCGATGTCGCCCGCGGCCAGGTAGAACCCGCCGGTGTACCCGGCCCAGAGGACCGTCGGGGACACCAGGAAACTGCCGTCGCGGCCGTTGATGATCGCGACCATCGACACCGAACCGGCCCCGGTGGCGACCGCGAAGTCGGTCACGCCGTCCCCGTTGAAGTCGCCGCTGGCGACGCGCAGTTCGCCCCGGTAGCCGGCGAACGGGGTGAACCGCTGCCCGGTCGCGTACAGCCCGGCGCCGCTCCCGCGGTACACGAACAGCGTGCCGTCGTTGCCGCCCGTGAACGCGACCGGTTGTGGGTTGCCCGCGGTCGAGGGCGGGGTGTACGTCGGAATCGGGGTCGGTTGCGGTGCCGGCGCGGGCGGCGGGGAAGTCGCCGGCGGAGGCGGTGATACGGCCGGCGGAGAGGTTGCCGGGGGCGGCGAAGTGATCGTGGTCGCGCCCCAGCCGAGATCGCGCAGCCCGGCGGCGTCCAGCGCCGACCACATGATCCGCGTTCCTCGCGGCAGCACCGGGTCCAGGACCGTCGCGGCCCCGCCGACGGTCACCCCGTCCGCCCAGTGCGCCCGGTCGGGGGACAGGGGCACCGCGCCGCCGTACACGGCGCGGGCGTTCGACCCGACGAACGTCGAGCCGCTCAGGTTCGCGTTCCACTGGCTCGACGTGCCGATGCCCAGCACGTGACCCAGTTCGTGCGTCGCCGCCGTGGTGAAGTCGATCTTGTTCGCCGTCAGCCCGGCGGTCGTCAGCCCGAAGAACCAGTCCGCGCTGCGGTCGAAGGAAACGCTCCCGCCCCACGTCGAGTACCCGGAGTGCCCGCGCGTCTGCACGGTGCTGATCCACGCCGCCGAACCGGACAGGCTGTACCCGCCCGGCCCGCCGGACCCGGCCTCGCCCCCGCCTAGCGCGCGGCCACCGACGTACACCTTGAGAGTGTTCGCGCCGACGGACGGGTTGGCGACCGACACCTGCGCCCCGGTGGACGGGTTGTAGAACGTCTCCGACCACGTGTTCGTGCCGGACGGGTCGATCGCGGCCGGGTTCGCCGTGAGGCTGTTCCCCAGGTCGCTCGCGACGCGCTCGATCGCCGCGCGGGCCTGCGCGTTGTTGGTGAAGAATCCCGTGTCGTACGAGTAGTCGATCTGGATGAGTACGGCGGGCACTTCCCGCGTCTCGAGGAGTTCCAGCCGCAGGCCGGCGCGCGGGGCGCCGGCGGTCGGCGTCCGGCGCCGGGTCGCGCGAGTGGTCCGCATGGTGAGTACCGTCAGTCGAGGGTGATAATCAGGTTGAGTCTGCCGGCACTCAAGCTTAGGAGCGTTATGCCGGCCGTGCCGGTGCCGAAGGGGGACGGAGTTGTACCGCTTGCGACTTCGCGTCCAATACTAGCACTTAAAACGGTTGTTGCGGTTGGGGAAAATAAAGCGACTACCGCAACCGGGAGAACCGGGAAGGTCCGGTCGAGGGTGCCTTAATCTGGGGAACTTGTTCGCGGGCGAACGGTGATGAGAATTGCGGCGGGAAACGGGCTTCTGCGGCTTCTTCCGCGGAATCGTGCTTGACCGGCGCGGGGGGCCGCGCGACACTTGGCCTCTGGGGTGGTGAGGGCGCGTAAATCTGGGTGGCCGGGGCAGAGTCTGCGATGCCCCGGTGCAACACGAGGAGACCCTGCGCTCCGGGGCATCGCAGAGCCTCTGCCCCGGCCACCCGTTTCCGAAACCCTTCGAAGGTCGTTCCCCTCATGCCCGCGCCGAAGTTCCTCGCCGGTCTGCCCAAGCCGCTGCTGTTCGCGCTGTACGGCGCGGTCGGCGGGCTGCTCGGCGCGCTCGTCTTCGCGGAGCCGCTGTACCGCGTCCTCACGCCGCCCGCGCCCGCCGCGCCGGCGGCACAACTCGCCGTCGCCGCGTCGCGGGAGGTGGAGGTGTTCGTCGAAGGGCGGAACACGTTCCCGGTTCAGATCGCCCGCGACGGCTTCACCGGCCCCGTCACGGTCCGGCTCGACGGCCTGCCGCCGGGCGTCACCGCCGACCCCGTCACGATCCCCGCGGACAGGTCCGAGGGCGAGGTGCTGGTGATCGGCTCCGCGACCGCTCCGGTGGTCGCGAGCAAGTCCGTGCGGGCGGTGGCCGAAGCCGCGGTCGGCGGCGCGACGGTGGCCGGGGAAGCGGCCATCGCGTTCAAGGTTACCAACCCGCCGAAGCCGCTCGCGGACGTGGTGTTCGTCCTCGGCGTGGCGCCCAGTATGCAGTGGGCCATCGACGACCTGAAGAACGGCATCGGCACGTTCGCCGGGGCGCTCGGCAAGGCTCGCATCGACTACCGCCTCGGGCTGGTGACGTTCCAGAACTTCAACAACGCCGGCGCGAAGGTGGAGGTGATCGAGTTCAAGGGTGGCCCGTTCACCGCGGACCCGGACGTGTTCCGGGGCGAGGTGGGCAAGCTCCGCGTGGTGATCGGCAGCGGCGGCGGCACGATCCCGGAGAGCAGCCTCGAAGGGGTGGCCGCGGCGTGCCAACTGCCGTTCCGCAAGGACGCGACGAAGGTGCTGCTGCTCGTCACCGACGCCCCGCCCAAGGTGGAGCGCGGGGGCGATGTCGCGACGGCCGTGCGGGGCACCGCGAACGCCGTCCGCGGCGCGAACATCGACGCTCTCCACGTCGTCGGTCTGCGGTTCGACAAGGACGCGTACACCCCGCTCGTGGCGGCCGGTTCGGACAAGGGCGGGGGGAAGTACTTCGACCTGAAGGACGTGGTGGTCGGCGACGACGGGTTCGACGGCCTGCTCGCCAGCTTCGGCGGCGCGGTGACGGCCGCGGCCATCGCCAAGAACCCGGACACCAAGCCGCAAGTGGCCGCCCGCGCCGAGAAGCCGGAACTGAAGAGCCTCCAGTCCGGCGAGCGGGCCGCGGCCGGCAGCGAGGGGCGGTTGGTGCTCCGCAGCGGCGTGTGGACGGCCGCCATCGCGGCGCTGGTGTGCCTGTTCCTGCTCGGCGGGCAGCACCACTACCTGCGCGGCTCGTTGCCGTCGGCCGGCGGCGCCGCGGTCGGGCTACTCGGCGGGCTGGCGGTCGGTCTGGTCGGCGGCGCGGCGGGGCAGGGACTGTTCTTCCTGGCCCCCGACAGCGCGACGCTGGCCCACGTGTTCCGCGTGTTCGGCTGGGCGCTGCTCGGCGGGCTGGCCGGCGCGGGGCTGTCGCTGTTCGTCCCGAACATGAAGTGGACGCTCGGTCTGGCGGGCGGTGCCGTCGGCGGCGCGGCGGGCGCGATCGGGTTCATCGCGGCGTCGAGCGCGACCGGCGATCTGGTCGGCCGGTTGGTGGGCGGGCTGGTGCTGGGGCTGTGCATCGGGCTGATGGTGGCCGTGGCGGAGACCGCGTTCCGGCGGGCGTGGCTGGAGGTGCGGTACGGGGAGCGCGAGACGATCACGGTGACGCTCGGCCCGGAGCCGGTGAAGGTGGGGAGCGACGCGAAGGCGTGTACGGTGTGGGCGCGGGGCGCGGCACCCGTGGCCCTGCGGTTCTTCGTGCGCGACGGAAAGGTGATCTGCGACGACACCGTGATGGGTCGCGAAACGGCCGCGGGCGACGGGTTCGCGAAGGAGGTGGGCACGCTCACGGTGACCGTGCGCACCGGCAGCGGGGCGGCCCCGCCCGCGCCGCCGCCGCGCCCGAAGGTCGCGCCGAAACCGGTCGCCATGTCGCTCGACGAGGACGACGGCTTCGATTTGCCGATGCCGGTGGCGCCCGCCCCGCTACCGGTGCCGCCGCGGGCCGCGTCCCCCGCCCCGCCGAAGCCGCCGGTGCC
>JAYUBA010001163.1:0-12229 GCA_043741075.1 Frigoriglobus sp. | reverse complement strand
GCGGCGCTTCGCCGCCGGGTGAGGGGTGAAACGATAGCCCTTCTGGTAGCGCCACCCCTCACCCGGCTCGAAGACTCGCCACCCTCTCCCGCAAGGGGAGAGGGCAAAGCAGAACGCACACCCCTTCACCTCCGAATAGCGCTACGCCTCCGAAATCAGCACCAGCGTGCTGAACGCGGCGACGGTGTACCAACTCCCGTCGGCGACCACCGGGCCGTCGCCGTCGGGGAGGATGTCGTCCGGGGACGGCTGCGCGGTGTCGATCAGCCGCCGCCACCGCCGCCGCGTCGGGGACGGCGGCACCCGGAACCGCACGGCCTCGCTCCACGCGTTGAACACGACGTAGAAGTCGCTGTCGATCTGGTAGTCGGGGTCGCCCTCGCGGCCGGTGAACCGGCCGTCCAGCGCGAACGCCAGGGTGCGCGAACTGGACCCCCAGTCCGGCTGGTACGGCTCCACCCCGTGCCAGTGGATGTCGGCCAGCGCCGGCGCGGGCACGCCCGCCTCGCGCCCGGTGCGCGCGAACCCGGCCGGGTGCGTGCCGTCGGGCGGCAGACCCGCGTCGCCCGGTCGCACCGGCCCCGCCGACGGGAACAGTTCGACGACCGGCGGGACCGCGGCTTCGGCCGCCGAAGCCGCGGCGCGCTCGCGGGCCGCGTCGCCGCGCAGGAACTCGCCGGTGAAGAACCGCCGCCGCCGCAGCGCCGGGTGCCGCTTCCGCAGGTGGATCAGCTCCCGCACGAACCGCAGGAAGTCCTTGTTCTCGTCCGCCAACTGCCAGTCCACCCACGAAATGTCGTTGTCCTGGCACCACGCGTTGTTGTTCCCCTTCTGCGTGCGCAACACCTCGTCCCCGGCCAGCAGCATCGGCACCCCCTGGCTTATCATCAACGTCGTCATGATGTTCCGCACCTGCCGCCCCCGGAGCGCGAGCACCGCCGTGTCGGTCGTCGCGCCTTCCGCGCCGCAGTTCCACGAGTAGTTGTCGTTGGAGCCGTCGCGGCTCTCCTCGCCGTTGGCGTGGTTGTGCTTCTCGTTGTAACTGACGAGGTCGTACAGGGTGAACCCGTCGTGCGCGGTGATGAAGTTGACCGAGTGCCGCGGGAGCCGGCCGTTCCACTGGTACAGGTCGGAACTGCCGCACACGCGGTTCGCCAGCGCGCCCGTGAGGCCGGTGTCGCCCTTCCAGAACCGCCGCACGTCGTCGCGGTACTGGCCGTTCCACTCGCTCCACCGCCGCCCGAACGGGAAGTGCCCGACCTGGTACAGCCCGGCCGCGTCCCACGGCTCGGCGATCAGCTTCGTGTCGGCCAGCACCCCGTCCTCGGTGATGCTCTCGATCACCGGCGGCTCGATCATCACGTTCCCCTTGCGGTCCCGCCCCAGGATGCTCGCGAGGTCGAACCGGAACCCGTCCACGTGCATGTCGCCGACCCAGTACCGCAGGCACGTCATGATGAGGTCGCGGACGACCGGGTGGTTGCAGTTCACCGTGTTGCCGCACCCGGTGAAGTTCAGGTACCGGCCGCCCTCGTCCATCAGGTAGTACAGTTCGTTGTCCAGCCCGCGGAAGCTGAACGTGCGGCCCCGGTCGTTGCCCTCGCCGGTGTGGTTGAACACCACGTCCAGGATCACCTCGATGCCGGCCGCGTGCATGGCCTTGACCATGTCGCGGAACTCGTGCGTCTGCCCGAACTGCTTGGCGCTGGCGGCGAACGCGGCCTTCGGGGCGGCGAACGCGATCGGGTTGTAGCCCCAGAAGTTGGTCATCTTCTCGCCCGTCTCCGGGTGGAAGAACGGGCAGTCGCACTCGTCCCACTCGAACACCGGCATCAGTTCGACGGCCGTCACGCCGAGCCACTTCAGGTACGGAATCTTCTCCACCAGCCCGCGGAATGTGCCCGGCTCCGCGACCCCGCTGGACGGGTGGCAGGTGAACCCGCGCACGTGAACTTCGTAGATGACCGAATCTTCGTACTCGATCAGCGGCGGGGCGTCGTCGTCCCAGTTGTACCGCGTCCCGCGCCGGTACAGGCTGCGGCGGCTGGTGCGCTGCGGGTCGGTCTCACAGGTGCCGGCCCAGTCGCCCCCGTGCGAGAGCATGACCGCGGACGGGTCGAGCAGGAGCCGCGACGGGTCGAAGCGGGTGCGCGGGCCGTGCGGGCCGTCCACGCGCCAGCCGTAGCAGAACGCCTCCGGCAGGTCGTGGACGCGGATGTGCCAGTGGTCGCCGGTGCGGTTCTTGCGCGCGTCGAGCGGCAGTTCGGCGAGCGGCGTGCTCCCACCTTCGGCCGGGAGGATGACGAGGGTGACGGTGCGCCCGTGGCGGCAGAGCAGGGCGAAGTTCGCGCCGTCGGGCGTGAGCGTCGGGCCGAGCGGCTGCGGGCGACCGCGACTGGTGCGGAACGGCGTCATAGCGGACCCCGGAGAGGAATCGCGACGCGATTACCGGTACGGTTCCGGCCGGACGCGGCAACCCGCTTTTCGGCTGTCGGAGGCCCGTCGCGCGGGGTAGAATCGTACCGGTCCCGACCGCGGAGGTAGCACATGAAGCGGAACGCAACCGGACTGTTCGTCGCGGTGTTGGTGCTCGCCGGCCCGGCCCGCGCCGACGACGCCCCGACCATCGCGGACGTGAAGAAGGCGTGGGCGGCGCGCCAGGACGCGAACGCGTCGTTCCGCGTCGAGTGGGTGGAAACGGTGAAGTACAAGGCCGGTGCGCTCGACGATCGCGCGCGCGAGCGCAACCCCGGCCCGCACCCGCCGGAAGACACGGAGTTCAAGGCCGTATGTAGTTTTGCGGTGGATGGGGACAGGGTGGCAATTGCCGACGAGCGCATGATCTACAATCTGGGCAAAAAAACCTGGATACCCCATGCCCAATCGACCAGTTTCGAAGGGAAAACGTGGATGACCGTGTACCCGCTGCTCAGTAGGGGATGGGGGCGGGTCCAGATCGAGACCGGGTTCGCCCGGAACATGGGAGCCGTGCAGTCGGCTACCAACGCGCCCCGGTTGGTCTATCGCCCGCTGACCGGCCAGCCGTCCTTCGATTTCAAACGGTTCAAACTGGCCGAGGGCACAACGAAGATCGGTGAGGCCGAGTGCGTCGAGGTCGTCCCGACGGACGCGGCGAAGAAGGACGCCGCGCCCGGTTACAGCTACTCGCTGCGGTGCGACTCCGACCGCGACTTCCTCCCGATCCGCGAGCGACAGCGAACCGCGGCCGGTGGGTACGACGTGGACTACGCGTACCGTCAAGACGACAAAGGGCGGTGGCTGCTAAAAGGGTGGACGTACACGCAACGGGGACAAAAGGACGCGCTCCAGTACACGATGAAGGCGGAGGTGAAGAAGCTGGAACTCGGCCACACGTTCGCGGCCGACGCCTTCGCGCCGAAGCCTCCGCCGGGCAGCTTCGTGACCGTGTACGACGACGGCGCGGAGAAGGACGCGTACCTCGTCCGGACGGACGGAACCAAGCGGTCGGTCGCGGCGGACGAGCAGAACAAGAGTTACGACGAGCTGGCGAAGACGAACGCCGACGGCACGCCTTACGTGCCCGCGAAGAAATGACGCCCGCTCCTCACCTCCACCCGGCCCGACCGCGCTCGCGACACCTCGATTTTCAGCCGACGGTCGAATGATCCGCCGGGCGGGTCGGGAATATCACTAAAACGGGCGTCATTAGCATTGCCGCCCGGAGGCGAGTCTTCATAACGGTATCACGCACGTCATGGCCGCTCGACGAGCGGCTTTGTCGGGCAGTTTCCTACCCAGATTGGGTGAGCGATGTCGGGTGAACCGGCTCCGCCTTCCGCCGCGAACGATCGCCCCCCCGGCGACGCGCGCACGCGGACGGTGCTTCTGGCGGAGGACGACGACGCCGTGCGCGCGTTCGTGCAGGCGGCCCTGGAGCAGTCCGGGTACGCGGTCGCCGCCGCGCCCGACGGCCGCGCCGCGGGCGACCTGTTCGCCGCCGACCCCGACCGGTTCGACCTGGTTCTCACCGATGTCGTGATGCCGCACGCCATCGGTCCGGAGTTGGCCGCCCGCGTCCGGCACCTGCGGCCGGGCGTGCCGGTGCTGTTCATGTCCGCGTTCCCCGGCGGAATGGGGAGCGCCCCGGACCCGCTCCCGACCCACGAGCGGTTACTCAACAAGCCGTTCGGCGTCGCCGCCCTTCTCGCGACCGTCAACGAACTCCTCGGCCCCGTCCGCGGCTGACCCGCGCCCGCCGTCTTCTTCCTTGTGGTGTGGGCCTCTGGCCTGCATCTTCTTTTCGTGTGCTGCGGGCCTCTGGCCTGCATCTTGGTGTGATGCGATCCCCCGACCCGCGTCGCGGGTGCAGGCGAGACGCCCGCACCACAATGTGGACATTCGGCCCGCGCCGGGTGTACCATCACTTCCAGAGGCGGTCCCCGCACGCGTCGAGGTGAGGAAGTCATGCCGTCCGACGACGAGACCGACGGCCCGGACCCGCTCGGCCCGGCCCGGCCGATCCTGACGGCCGCGCTGGGCCTCGGCGGGCGCGCCGCCGGCACCGGCGACCACGCCGGCGCGTACGCCCTGTTCGCGTGCGCCGCGAGGCTCGCGCGCAAGGTCCGCGGGCTGGGCGAGGTGGCCGACTTCCGCCTCGAACGCGCGCTCGAAGCGGCCGAAAACGAGGGCGAAGCGGCGGCGCAGGCCGAGGAACTGCAAGTCGGCCTGGAGGCGCTCGTCGGCGACGAACCGGAGGCCGAGGCGCTCCCCGACGCGCCGCTGGCCGCGGCGCAGGCGCTCATCGCGCGGGCCATTTCCATCGGCGCGCCGGCGTACAACACCGGCGACCGCCAGGGCTGTTACGACGTGTACGCCTGCACCGCGCGGGCGGTCCTGGCGACCGTGCGCGACCTCCCGGAGGCCGCCGCCGGCCGACTCCGCGAGGGGCTGGACAGGGCGCTCGACCTGGACGACCCGGACGCGCAGGCGTGGGCGATGCGGCACGCGTTCGACGCGGTCGGCGACCTGGGCGGCACGGGCGAGGGCGTCCCGCCGCAGCAACTCCGCGTCCTGCTGTCGATGGCGATCGCGATCGGCGCGCCGGCGTTCAACGGCGGCGACCACCGCGGCTGTTACGACGTGTACGCGTGCACGGCCCGCCTCTTGGTGAACGCGCCCGCCGCGCCGGACGCGATGAAGGACGCGCTCCGCCGCGCGCTGACCGAGGCGAGCGTGGTGCCGAACGTGACCCGGCAGGCGTGGATCATGCGCGCGGCGTTCGACGCGCTGATCGGCGAAGAGGAGTAGGACAGGCGAGAATTCTTTGACCTCCCCCCTTGAGGGGGAGGTCGGCGGCGCTTCGCCGACGGGTGGGGGGTGAAGCGACACGAGTGGTACGACCTCCCCCCACCCGCCTCCGATGAAGCATCGGAGGCGACCTCCCCCTCAAGGGGGGAGGTCAAAACGGATGCAGGTAACGAGTTACGCATCAGCCCGATTCCGCACGAGGTGGTGCCGTGATTTCGCCCGTCGCGCCCATTTTAGCGCCGGCCCGAATTCATTCCGGCGCAAACTTGGGGCCGATTCCCGTTCTTCTCGCAGATGGCGTAAGCTGTGCCGGTTAGGGCAGTTGAGCGTCATATGAGGAGCGGGCAGACGGGGCGCAAATTCGTTCACGCTGATTGCAAAAACGATCAGGATGGAAGAAATGGGTGTCGGAATCCGGTCGCTCGTGCGTTCTCATTGTAGGCGAGAGCGCACGAATCGCAGCAGGTGGACGAATCGCAAGTTATGCTTCTGAAAGGAGCTGTGACGGGAACGGAGGAAGCGGTCCGGAATCTCCGAACCTTTGGCAAGCGACGTGCTTCCTTAACAAACGCCCCGCGACGACCCGCCTCGACGAACATCCGAGATCACGCCAACTGACTGTCCTGTCTCGATAACCAGGCGAATTGAGCGTGCGGTGCGAACCCGCAGGGGTGCCGGATGTATCCAACTCGACAGATGGGTTCAAGTCCGGCTTGCGGAGAAACGTCGCAGATTCGGTTGTTTGAGTAAGGAACGTGGATCGGGAAGAGTATTACCCGGTGACGCACACGAAAAGACGAAACCCGCGGCGCCGTGCCACGAATACCAGATAGAGTCCATTCACCATCTTACCGCCGGGAACAAGTGACCCGGCGTTCAGATAGCAAGACCAGCGGGCACCCGCCCGCGGCCGGGAGGATCCGGTGACCGAGTTCAAGAGCCTCGCGCTGAAGGAACTGACCGAGCAACAAACCCGGTACGCGCCGCCGGCGCGCCGGCAGGCCCAGATCGCCAACGCCCAGAAACTGCTGGGCGAGGTCGATCCGGGTAAAGCCTACCCGTACTCGTACGTCAGCTTCCGCGTCACCGACTACCGGTCGGACGCGCACGCCGACCTGCGGCTCGCGGGCGCCGACCTGCGGCACGATCTGGCGCTGTTCATCCGCCGCGTTGATCGGTCGGTGCCAGCAGTCCCGGTCGAACAGGCCGTCGAACCGCTGCTCACCCTCGAAGCGGTGAGCAAGCGGTTCAACGTCTCCACGAAGACGATTTCTCGCTGGCGGGTGAAGGGGCTGAGCGCCCGCCGCATCAAGGTGAACGGCCGCAGCCAACTCGGCTTCCCGACCGTCGCCGTGGAAAAGTTCGTCGCGGAACACAAGGTGCTTGTGGAAAAGGGGGCGCGGTTCAGCCACCTGACCGGCACCGAGAAGGAGGACATCCTGCGGCTGGCACGCGAACTGCGTGACGGGGGCGGGACGCTCACCGAGGTGAGCAAGTCCATCGCCACGCGCCTGAGCCGCAGCCCGGAGGCGGTCCGGTACACGATCAAGAACTTCGACCGCGGGCACCCGGACGGTGCCCTGTTCCCGCACGCCGCCGGCCCGCTCACGGACGCGGCGAAGCAGGAGATTTATCTCGCCAAGAGGCAGCACGACATCGACTTACAGAACGCCAAACCCACGGGGGATACCGTGAATCTCATCGCCAAGCGATTCGGCCGCACCCGGTCCAGCATGTACCGGGTGGTGAACGAGGTGCGGGCCAAGGAACTGGTCCGCACGCCGGTCGATTACATCTACAACGCCGAGTTCGACGACCCCGCGAAGGAGGCCGTGATCGTCGATGAGATGCCGGCCAAGGACGACTTCGACTCCAAGCGGGTCGGCAAGACCCCGCCGAAGGACGTGCCGGCGCACATGGCGCACCTGTACGAGTGGCCGCTGCTCACCAAGGAGCAGGAGCAGCACGTGTTCCGGAAGATGAACTTCCTGAAGCACCAGTTGCACAAGCTCCAGGAGGCGATCGACCCGGCGAAGGCGCGGGTCCAGGACCTGATGCGGGTGGAGGAACTGAAGGACGGCATCCGCCAGTGCCGCGACACCCTCATCAGCTGCAACCAGCGGCTCGTGTACTCGCAGGCGAAGCAGAAGCTCGCGCTGGGCGAGAGCATCGACGACCTGGTGAGCGACGGCAACCTGTCGCTGATGCGGGCGGTGGAGAAGTTCGACTACGGCCGCGGGTTCAAGTTCAGCACGTACGCGACGTGGGCGATCATGAAGAACTTCGCCCGCTCGATCCCGGACGCGAAGACGCACAAGCAGCGGTACATGACGGGCCACGACGACCTGTTCGAGGCGAAGGCCGACGTGCGGACGGACGAGCAGGAGGTTCTGGCGCAGGCCGACGCCGCCCGCTCCCGCGTCAACCACCTGCTGGAGCACCTGGACGCCCGGACGCGTGAGGTGATTCGGATGAGGACCGGCCTGGACGGGTCGGAGGAGATGACGCTGGAGCAGATCGGCCAGCACTTCGGGATCACGAAGGAGCGGGTGCGTCAGATCAACGTCCGCGGGATGAAGATGCTCCGCGAGTGGGCCGCGAAGGAGAACGTGGAAGTGCCGTAAGCGTGTGACGAGTCGGCGGCCCACCCTGGAAGCGGGGCGGGCCGCTGGCGTTTCACTTTCGGCGCTGCCACTTCTTCGGGTCGCCCGCGGCGTGCTGAACCGCGGTAACGATAACCTGATCGGTTTCGATGCGGTAGTAGACGATGTACTTCGAGTGTGGCATCGGGGCGGCACGCGTGATCCGGTTCACGCGACCGTACTGCTGTGGGTTCTGACCGATGACCGCGAAGTGATTCTGCAACTCGACGAGGAACGTGTCTCCGCGACCCGTCTGCTGGGTTTCGTACCAGTCGCGCGCGTCGTTGATGTCGTCCCTCGCGTCGGCAGTGACGGCGACGGGAGTACTCATTTCTTCCTCTTCACATGCGCGACCACCTCTTCCCAGGTGTAAACCTCGTTCGGGTTCGCTTCATACGCGGCGTTTCGCTCGTCGAGCAATGCCGCCAGTTCGGGTGTCATCTCCGGCGCGGGATATCGTTCTTCGAGTTGCCTGAAAAACTGCTCTCGCTCCTCGTCCGGGAGCGATTCGATCTCCTTCAGAATTGCATCCACGCTCATCTGTGTTCCTCCGGTGCGATAGTCACATCGTACCGCGGGCGCGACGCGCGGGCCACGCCACATTCGGCCGCGCCAACACGCGGACGTTTACTGACGGCGGAGCCACTTCCGGAGGTCGGCGGCGGCGTGCTTCACGCCGACAAGTTCAACCCGGTCGGCCTCAACCGTGTAGTAGACGATGTACTTGGATGCCGGAAGTGGGGCCGCCCGGAGCGCGTCGAACGCGTACCCGTAGAGTTCGGGCGTTGAGCGAAGTGTGCCAATGACGGTGTAAAGCTCGGTCAAGAACTCGTCGCCCCGGCCGACCGTTTGCGCCTCGTACCATGCATACGCGTCGTCGATATCCTCTCTCGCCTCCGGGAGGATCAGGTAGTCGAGGCTCATTTCTTCCTCTTCACGTGGGCGACGACTTCCTCCCACGTGTAACCCACTCCGGGGTTCGCTTTGGCGTTCTCGACCCGGCGACGCAGTTCGGCCTTCAGCTCCGGCGACATCTCATCGGCGTCCGGGTCGGGGCCGACTCTCAAGCGCGCGTCGAAATCTGCGCGTTCTTCCGCACTCAGCGACCAAACTGCTTCGAGGATGACATCCACGCTCATCTGTGTTCCTCCGGTGCGATACCCGCATCGTACCGCGGGCGCGACGCGCGGGCCACGCCGGAATCAGCCGCGCGTGGTGAAGAAGCCGCCGAGCAGCAGGCCGACCGACAGCGCGCCCAACGCACCGAGCAGGCCCGCCGCGAGCGGGCGCGACGGCGGGCGCGGCGGGGCGGCTTCGATGCGCGTCTGGCACGCCCGGCACACCGGGATGGGCTTCCCGTTCACCGCGGGGAGGACGCGGATGCGCGCCAGATGCTCGGGGTTGTCGAGGGTGGCCGTCTCGACGAGGAAGCGGAACTGTTGGGCGGGTTCGAGTTGGCCGTCGCAGCACGCACAGCGGTACAGGTTCGTCACGGAAACCTCGTCGCGCAAGGCGACAACAGAGGCAGAAGCCTCGGCGGGGCAAAATGGGTGGACGGGAGAGATTGACTGTAAGGTATCTTACCCCGCCGCGGAGTCAAAGTTTCGCGGCGGATTCAACCGCGGTTGGGGATTCGCGTCAAGGCGAACCTAGAACTAAAGCAGCCCGGCCTTCTCCAGAATCGCCTTCAGCTTCGCCTTCTGCGCGTCGCCGAAGGGCAGCACCGGCGACCGCATCGGGCCGGCCGGCCGACCCAGAAGCGCCATCGCCTCCTTCACCGCGCTGTTGCCCGTGCCCAGGCTCATCGCCATGCGAACCCCGTGCAACCGCGACTGGAACCCCCGCGCCGCGTCGAGGTCGCCCTTCGCGAACGAGTCGTAAATGCCGACGCACAAGTCCGGGGCGATGTTGCACGACGCGGGGATCGCGCCCTGCGCGCCGGCTTGCAGCGCGGCGAGGATGAGCGTGTCGCGGCCGTTCAGCACGCTGAACGTGTCGCGCGGCGTGGACCGGATGATTTCGATGGTGTTCTGAAGGTCGCCGGACGAGTCCTTGATGCCGATGATGTTCGGCACCTCGGCGAGCCGCGCGACGGTGTCCGGCTCGATGCTGAGTCCCCCGCAGGTGGCCGGGTTGTTGTACAGCACGACCGGCAGGCTCGTGCTCTCCGCGACGCGGCGGAAGTGGTCGGCGAGTTCGGTCTGGTTCGGCTTGATGAAGTACGGGGTGATGACGGACACGCCCGCGGCCCCTTCCCGCTCGGCCATCTTCGTGAGGCGGATGACTTCGCGCGTGCTCTCCGCGCCGGTCCCGGCGTAGACGGGCGCCCGGCCGTTGACGTGCGCGACCGCGTCCGCGACCACCGCTTGCTTCTCGCGCTCGTCGAGCGCGTAGAACTCGCCCGTGGTTCCGAGCACGAAAATGCCGTGAACGCCCTTGGCGAGCATGAGGTCGATGTGCCGCCGCAGGGCGGGGAGGTCGAGTTCCTGGTCCGCGGTGAGCGGCGTGACGACCGGCGGGATGATGCCGCGAAGTTTCACGGCCGAGCCTCCTTACGGGAATCGTTCCAAATACTTCTGTCGCACCCGCAACGCGGCACTCCAGAGAAGATACGCATCCAGTGTACCCACTCCGAAAAAGGTTTCTGCTGCAGTGAAGATGAGCCAATTCCAGGGACGTTCCTTGATACAAATATGGATGTCCTTGAACGTGTCGTCGAGTTCGTTGGGCGACACTTCCACAGAGGGCGGTTGAGCCGCGTCAAACAGTCCGAGATTGGTCAACCTTTTCCGAGCGACTTCGACCTTGCCGTAGTCCAGCACTTGACCAGGTCGCAAATCCAACTGCCAGAGAATCATCCAGTCGGGCGTGTCGGAGTTGCCCAAAACGAGGATTCGTCCCACGCGGTCCGGAGCCGTCTTTTCCTGCGCCTTCGCCGAACCAGGAGACACCATGACGACCAGGATGAAGACGGTCACAGCAGGCATCCAACGCAGACAACACATGCTCGGCTCCCCTTCAGCATGCAGCTCGTAGGCCGGTACTTGCTCGCAGAGTGTGCTGGATCATATCGGCTGATTCGGTTTCGGGAAAGGCAAGTCCGACGCGCCGCAAGCGGTGATCGCGTCGAGGTCGGCTCTTTCCGGAGCCGTCTACATGAATCGCTTCATATCGGTTGCTTCCGCGCGGCTTCCAGTTTGTCGCGCAGGCGCTTCATCACGGTTTCGCCGTCGGTCAGTTCCCCGCGGTCGGCCTGGTCGATGCCGATTTGCACGGCCTTGCGAAGCGCCTCGATGTCAACGTCCGAGTCGGCTTCCAGTTCGGCCTCGACGTACCCGAGCGCGTACGTCACGAGGTCATCGACCGCGTCCCACTTCTTCTCGGCCAGTACGCGGTCCACGAACGCGGCGACCTCGTCCGGCAGTGCGATCTGATACGTCTTCATGCGTCCCTCCCGTGATGCCGTATCGTACCACGGTTCGCGTGCCCGCGGCAAAGGCAGAAGCCCGCCGCGGCGGGTGGTGCCGGCCCGCGCTTCATTTTCATTGCCGTCGAACCGTCGTCGGGGTTTTCTTCGGGCGCGGCGGAATCGTACAATCTCTCCCACGGCGTGCCTCGTCGAGAGGTATACCCCGCGACGTGCGGGCGCGCCCTCCTCTTCGCCTCGGAGATACTGCCAATGCTGACCTCGTTCGTTCTGTCGATGGCGCTCGCGGCCCCGGTGCCGGCCCCGGCCGCGCCGGTCGCGTCCGGACCGGTCCCCAGGCTCCTGGAGTTGAAGGCCAACGCCGACGGAAAGGTCACGGTCACCGTCGCCCGTACCGAGATGGTGAAGGTCACCGTCGCCCAGGGCAACGCGATCAACCCCAACGGCGGCGCGGCCCCGGCCGTCGTCACCCGCGACGTGCCCGTCACCAAGATGGTCGTCGTCGAACTGGGCGACGTGAAGGACCTCAAGGTCACCACCGCCGACGGCAAGAAGGTCGAGACGGCCGACGCGGTGAAGGCGCTGAAGGGCGGCGCGGTGGTGGTCGTCTCCGCCGACGGCAAGCCGGTCAGCCCGAACTTCCTGAAGCTGTTCAAGGACGACGTGCTGGTGCTGGCTTCGCCCGAACTGACCGCCGCGCCGGGCGTCGGGACGAAGCCGTTCCCCGGCGGCATCCGCCCGCTGCCCGTCGAGATTCAACCGTTCCCGCTGCCGTTCGCACCGGCCCAACCGGGCGTCATCCAGATCCAGATTCAGCCCGGCCGGGTTCAGTTGGTGCCGCTGCAGCCGGCGCAGCTGCTCCCGGTGCCCG
>JAYUBA010001162.1:0-3842 GCA_043741075.1 Frigoriglobus sp. | reverse complement strand
CTCATCACGTACGAGGGGTGGCCGGTGCCGCAACCCAGGTTCACCAGGCGGCCCTTGGCGAGCAGGATGATCCGCTTGCCGTCCGGGAAGATGACGTGATCGACCTGCGGCTTGATCTCCTCCCAGCGGTAGTCCTCGAGCGACGCCACGTCGATCTCGTTGTCGAAGTGGCCGATGTTGCAGACGATGGCCTGGTTCTTCATCTTGGCCATGTGGGCGTGCGTGATGACCTTGAAGTTGCCGGTGGTCGTCACGAAGATGTCGGCCTTGTCGGCGGCGTAGTCCATCGTCACGACGCGGTAGCCTTCCATCGCGGCCTGCAGCGCGCAGATGGGGTCGATCTCGGTAACCCACACCTGGGCGGAAAGAGCGCGCAGCGCCTGGGCCGAGCCTTTGCCCACGTCGCCGTAGCCGGCGACGACGGCGACCTTGCCCGCGATCATCACGTCGGTGGCGCGCTTGATGCCGTCCACCAGCGACTCGCGGCACCCGTACAGGTTGTCGAACTTGGACTTGGTGACGGAGTCGTTGACGTTGATGGCCGGGAACTTCAGCTCGCCGCGCTTGTGCATCTGGTAGAGGCGGTGGACGCCGGTGGTGGTCTCCTCGGTGACGCCCTTGACGGCGGCGAGCCGCTCGGCGTACCAGCCGGGTTGCGACGCGAGCCGCTTCTTGATGGCGGCGTACAGGACGCGCTCCTCCTCGCTGGTGGGCTTGTCGAGGACGTGGACATCCGCCTCGGCGCGGGTGCCGAGGTGAAGAAGCAGAGTCGCGTCCCCGCCGTCGTCGAGGATCATGTTCGTGAAGCCGCCGTCGGCCCACTCGAAGATCCGGTGGGTGTACTCCCAGTACTCGACGAGGGATTCGCCCTTGTAGGCGAAGACGGGGATGCCGGCCGCGGCGACGGCGGCGGCGGCGTGGTCCTGGGTCGAGAAGATGTTGCACGAGGCCCAGCGGACCTCGGCCCCGAGATCCTTGAGCGTCTCGATGAGGACGGCCGTCTGGATGGTCATGTGGAGCGAGCCGGTGATGCGCGCGCCCGCGAGGGGCTGGCGTGCGGCGTACTCCTCCCGGATGGCCATGAGGCCGGGCATCTCGGTTTCGGCGATGGCGATCTCGCGGCGGCCCCAGGGGGCGAGCGCGAGGTCGGCGACGTGGTAGTCGGTGAAGGTGGCGGGCTTGGGTGCAACGGTAGTCACGTTCAAAGTCTCCTCAACTATGAACGGGCGCCGTTGCACGGTAGTAATCCACCCCAGCGAGCCTGACAAGTACGCCCGTGCGTCCCGTTGCAGCGCCCCTCGAAGAGGTGGTTGTGGCTTATCGGCTCAAGGCAAGGCCTCGTTGAACGATCAACTGGTAACCATTTTCGTAGCACAGCGAGCGATCGGGGACAAGCTCTTTCAGAATCGAGCGCAGCGTTTAGCGTTCGTTCCGCAGGGGCGACACTCGATTCACGTACTCGTAATAGCCGTCCAGGTCGAACTTCCGGGCGGTGTTCTCGGACGACATGTAGCGCACGTTGCCGAACACCGGGCGCTCCGGCGGCCACGGCCGGTCGAACAGGCCGAAGCACCACAGCACGCCCGTGTACGAGTTCGGGTCGCGGCCGTCGAGCGCGTACTTGTTGTTCAGGTGTTCCAACACGCGGTACGCGGCGGCCGGCGACTCGCTCCACTCCAACACCTTCTTGCCCCACAACATCCGCAGGTAGTTGTGAATGCGGCCGGTGGCGACCAGCTCCCGCTGCGCCGCGTTCCAAAGGTCGTCGTGCGTCGCGGCGGCCTCGAACTCTTCCAGCGCGTACAGGTGTTCGCGGCGGTCGGCGGTGTGCTTACGGAGCGTGGCCCGCGCCCAGTCCGGCAGCACGACATCGAGCGTCCGCTCCCCGCCGGGCGAAAAGTCCATCGTCCCGAAGTTGAACAGCGGCACCGTGTCGCCACCGGTCTGCCAGCTCCGGTTGTCCTGCCCCGTGTTCGCCGCCGCCTGACTCCGCACGAAATGCCAGTGATAGCCCACGTCGCGCCAGGTGATCGCCTCGTCGAGGAAGCTGTTCGCGTTGGCGTCGCGGCAGAAGAAGTCGTCCTTGTTGCGGGTCTTCGGGTTGATCTCCTTCGCGGTCCACTCGTCGCCCAACACGGCCCCGACGACCTCCTGAATGGAAAGGTGGCCGTAGTGAAGGTACGCGCTGAGGCGACTGGCAGCGTTCGCCGCCGGGTCGTCCGGCTCGTTGCGGCCGTCGGCGTAGCGCGGCAGCTTGTCGGACACGAACGCGTCGAGCGCCGCTGCCCCGGCGGCGGCCCCGCCCTCCACGCCCGGCACCGGCGGCACGCTCTGGTCGATTGGCAGCGACGCGACGAACGTCGCGATATCTTGCGTCGCGTCCCACGCCGCGAACGGCGGGTCGAGTTTGCCCTTCGCGACCTTCGGCACGTCCGGTTCGCCCGCGGCGCAGTTCTCCCACGCTTCGGCGAACAGCTTGTGAATGCGGGGCCGCAGGTGCGCCGCGGCGGACACCGCTGCGCCGAGTCGCGACAGCGGGACGATAGAGTTACCGTCTACGAGGATGACCGGCACGTCGCACTTGGCCGCGAGCGCGCGGTTGTGGGCCGGCACGATGTACGCCGGGTAGTCGTCGGTGACGACGCACACCGCGTCCGCCGCGAGTCGCTTCACCAGCCCGCGGCCCGCGTCGTCGGGCGTCTCCACAAACGGCCAGTATGACACGCCCAACTTCTTCGCGGAAACTGAGTTGTCGCGCATCCCCTGAAGGATGAACGCGTGGTGCCGGGCGCCCGCCCACGGGTAGTTGAGTTTGAGCGCCTCGTACACGACGAGCGGCTTCTTGTGTTCGGCCGCCAAGCTCAGGGCGTGGTCGAGCGCGTGGTTCGCGTGCAGCCGCCGGAACATCTGCGCCCAGTACAGGACGTACTTGCCCTTCGCGTTCGTCGGGCGGTCGTTCGCGGCGCGAATTCGGGCCTGATTGAAGGGGGTCATGTGCATCTCCATTCAACCGCGAAGCGGCGCGTATCATAACGCCTATGCCAGAGCCGGTTCTCGAAGTTACGGACGTTCGCAAGCGGTACGGCGCGGTCGTCGCGCTGGACGGCGTGTCGCTCGCGGTGGAAGCCGGCGAGGTGTTCGGCTTGCTCGGCCCGAACGGGGCGGGCAAGTCCACGCTGCTCACTATTGCGGCCGGGCTGGCCCGCGCCGACGGCGGCACCGTGAAGCTGTTCGGCCGCCCGTTCACCCGCGACGACCGCGACTTGCGCCGCCTCGTCGGCATCGGCACGCAAGACCTCTCGATCTACCCGGACCTGACCGCCCGCGAGAACCTCCGGTTCTTCGGCAAGCTGTACGGCTTTCGCGGGAATGAACTCGATTCACGCGTAAACCAAGTGCTCTCGGCCGTGGGTCTTACGGACCGCGCGAACGACCGCGCCGGGACGTTCTCCGGCGGCATGAAGCGCCGGCTGAACCTGGCCGCGGCCGTCGTTCACGGCCCGAAGTTGCTGTTCCTCGACGAGCCGACCGCGGGCGTCGATCCGCAGAGCCGCAATCACATCTTCGAGCAGGTGAAGGCACTCAACGCGACCGGCATGACGATCATCTACACCAGTCACTACATGGAAGAAGTGCAAGCGTTGTGCCCGCGGATCGCGATTCTCGACGGCGGCAAACTCCGCGCCTGCGACACGCTCCCGAACCTGCTGAAGCGCCTCGACGCGACCGTCCGCGTGACGGTGGCGAACGCCCCAGGCGATTTCGCCGAGCGACTGGCGACGATACCGGGGGTGAAGAGCGCGAACGAAGAACCTCTCCCCCCAACCCCCTCCCCTAAGAAG
>JAYUBA010001161.1:0-3848 GCA_043741075.1 Frigoriglobus sp. | reverse complement strand
CGTTCGACGCCCGGAACCGGCAGACGAGCGAGCAGACGGCGGGCAGCGGCGTGTCGGCCATGCGGTTCGATTACGCCTACACGGCCCGCTCCCAGGTGGCGAGCCTGACGCGGTACTCGAACCTGGCCGGGTCGGCGGTGGTCGGCACCACGTCTTACGATTACGACGCGGCGGGCCGCGAGACGCACCAGAAGGACACGAGCGGGACCGGTTCGACGCTGGCCGAGTCCACGTACACGTACGACGCGGCGGACCGGCTCACGTCGAAGATCGAGAACGGGACGACGACGAGCTTCGGGTACGACGCGGCGAGCCAGTTGATCCAGGACGGGAGCGCCACGTTCGGGTACGACGCGACCGGGAACCGGACCAACGCCGGGTACGCGGCGGGGGCGGGGAACCGGCTGACGACCGACGGCACGTCGACGTACACGTACGACGCGGCCGGGAACCTGACCGGGAGCACGGTGGGTGCGGCGGGTGCGACGTGGGCGTACGCGTACGACAACCGGAACCAGTTGGTGACGGCGGCGTATTCGGCCACGTCGGGCGGGGCGGTGACGCAGCGGGTGACGTACGCGTACGACGCGTTCGGGGTGCGGATCGGTCGGCAGGCGTGGGACGGGACCACCACGGTGACGGCGCACTACGGGACCGACGGGTGGGACCCGGCCAAGCCCAGCCCCATCGGTAACGAGAGCTTCGACACCTGGGCCGACCTGGACGGCACCAACGCGCTGGTGACGCGGTACGTGTGGGGGCCGTCATTCGACGGGATCGTCGCTCGCCAGACCGTCGCGGGGGCGGTAGCCTACTACCTGACCGACTACCAGGGGTCGGTGCGCCAGGTCATTGACAACTCGGCCACCGTGCTGTCGAGCGTGACGTACAACGCGTTCGGCGGCATCGCGGCGGGGAGCCTGGACGGGCGGTACGGCTACACCGGTCAGAGTCACGATGTGCTGACGGCACTGATCTCTCTGGGCAAGGGCACGCGGGAACTGAGCACGATCACCGGGACGCTGTACCAGACCGACCCCGGCGGGTTCGCGGCCAGCGGGCCGAACCTGTACACCTACGTCAAGAACGCGCCCACGAACGGCACCGACCCGAGCGGCAACTGGGTCTTTACACCGGAGGGGAAGGCATCCAAGGAGTACGCCGATTTCCTCCGGTCAACAGGTGTTGAATTCAAAATGTCCTATGTGGGGGGAGGCTTTAATGTCTTCTTCATCAACCCCCTTCATCGCGAGCGATTCGAGAAAGGCGTCCGCGAGTCCTATCCCAAGGTGGCAACAACGATCATCGAGGCCGCGTTCGGCAATAAAGGCGATCGCAACCTGCTGTTCCGCGAGGACGACATCATCTTTGCCGGGCACGCTGGCAAAGAAGGCCCGGCAGGTAGGCCGACGGCATTTGCGGGAGAGCGGGAAAAGGATTTCTACAAGCACCTGTACGTGACTTCATTCCAACAAGGCGGCTGGGGAAAGTATTTCGATCAACTCAAGTCCATGTGGTCCCAGGTCCACGCGCCCGGCGGCCGCCAAGACCCCGATTACAAGGCCATCATCGAGGCGGCGATTCAACTGCGGATCGCGGACGAATTGCGCACCGGTCAACTCAAAATAGAGGAGGCGAAGGCGCAGGCGGAGAAGTACAAGCAAGAGGCCGCGCAGGCGCTGAAGATAAATGAGCAGGCCGAGCTGGACCACGCCATGCAACTGGCATACTGGGCCGCGTACACGCTGCCCTGGTGGGCCGTTGCGGGCGGGCCGCAAGAGGGTATCTGCGGCATGCAGTCGGGGGTGTTTTGGGAGGCCCTGCCCGGACTCGCAGGACTCGCAGTCAAACCTCAAGCGCAGTCCGCCGGGGCGGCGATGCACGGGTACGTGAACTCGCACAAACCGCCGGGTCCCGTCGCCGGCATGGTGTTACCGCCTACGGGCTTAGGCGGGGGCGTCAAACCGCCCTTGTTCGCTCCACCCTTCAAGCCGGCGGCCCCAGCGCCGGTGGCCCCAGGCGCAGGGGCACCGAAGTTCCGCGTCGCCCAGCCGGGTGAAGCCGTCAACATCGGCCGTGGCGACGCCCTCCAGCACTTCACGGACGCGAAAGGAGCGGCGGGGATCACGGGCGTCCCCGAGGATGTACTCGCGGGACTCAAACCGGGTCAGCAGGTGGTCGTGGACGCGGCTCACTTCAAGCCTGGCGTGAACCCTTTCGGCACTGGCGAGGGCGGCGGGGTCGGCGTGACCAAACTCGGTTCGGATGCCCTCCCCGGTCAACTGGAAGGGATTGGTGTGTTTGGGGGCAGGCAGCAGTATGTGATCGAGTTCTCTCGGGAAGCCTTGGTAACGAACAGCGTCGAGTTGGGTGTCTACAACGCGCAGCGGTCGATGTTCATAATCCCAGGTGACACCGCCCTGAAGGGGACGATCACGGTCAAGAAGGTCCGGTAGCACAGCAGAGTGGGAACCATGCCCTTACCCGACGTGAACCGCCTCATAGGCGATATCCAGGGGTCCGACTTGGCGCGCCAAGTCGGAGCTTTGGAAGAATTTCTTGCGCTCCCCACGACCTCCGTCAGCGACTCGGACAGGCAGGCCGTTCTCGTAGCCGGTGTGAGGGCGCTGGAGGAGTCGAGCAACCCTTACCCCATCGCGGAGCGGCTGGCACGGTTCCGTGAGGAGGCCGTCCCGCCCTTGGAGAGCCTATTATCCCGCAGTCCGTCGTCGGAGGCGGCGACCCTCGCGGCCTTGATCCTGGTCAACAACGGCTCGCGGCTCGGGGTGCCGCCTCTCGTCGCGGAGGTCAGGTGTGGGGGTAACTACATCATCCCGGCGTCATTCGCACTGGCCCACGCCGGAGTTGCCGACCACGTTCCGGCAATTATTGAGAAGCTGCGTCAGTACCCCATCACGCCCACCCGCGAGTTCCCGGCTACCGAAGATGATTGTGTGCTAAACCTGCTCGACGTTCTCAACAAACTCCGGGTGCCACTCCCCGAAGACATTCGATTGAAGTTCTCGGAGCCGCAAGTGCCACAGTACTTCCGCTCGGCGGTCGAGCGGCACCACGTTGGCGGGTCGTGTTCTTGAGCCGGGCATCGCGCCGGTGGCGTTCTGCGACAGGCGGGGGTGGCCGAACCGGGCTTGACATACCGGTTCATCGAGAGGACGGGGTGTCGGGGGTCCACCCGGGGGCGGGTGGGACCCGCGCCCCTGGGCTTCGCACGTCGAGTTCCCTTTGGTGAAACTTTGCAACGCCGGTCGCCTCACGCCCGCTTGAGCACCTCGTACACCGTCTGCCTCGACAGCCGCAACTCCTTCGAGATGTGGGTCACCTTCTTCTTCTCGGCCTTCATCTTCAGCACCATCGCGGCCACCGTGGGCGTCAGCTTCTGGGGGATGCCCCTCGGCCGCCCGCCCTTGTTGACCGGCGGCGGGGTGCCCCCGGCCTTGATGATCGCCTCGATCTTGGCCTGCTTGGCCGCCCGCCCGGCGGCGATCCGCTCGGCCCGCACCTCGGTCTCGTAGGACGCCACGCTGGCGAGCACGTTGGCGATCAGCCGCCCGGCGGCCGTGGCCAAGTCGATCCCGTCCTTCAGGCTGATGAAGTTGATCCGCAGGGCGACGAGTTCCTCGAACAACGCGGTCAAGTGGTGATTATCACCGAGAAGAGAAGCGCGATTATCACCGAAAACAGAAACACCGTAGCACAGTCCCCGCGAGCGACCTGCTGGTCGGCGCAGCGGGTGGAGGATGCTCACGGTGGACGACTACGATCAGATCCGGCAGGCCCGGCGGGATGGCGCGTCCATCCGAGAACTGGCCACGCTGTTCCGGCACTCG
>JAYUBA010001160.1:0-3849 GCA_043741075.1 Frigoriglobus sp. | reverse complement strand
GACGGTGGTCAGTGGAAGCGGCATGGGGTATCCTCCTGATACCCTCGGTGTAGACATAAACCCTCACACCGTCTGCGGTTCATAGCGCGCACGCCCTGGGTTTACCCCTCACCCGGCTCGAAGACTCGCCACCCTCTCCCGCAAGGGGAGAGGGCCAGAACTACGGCTTCGCACGCGGGGGCGGGGCGAGGGCGAGCGCGACCGCGGGCTTGGCCGGCGACTTCGGCGCCGGCGCGGCCGGCTTCGGGTTCACCTCCACGCCCGGCCGGACCCGCAGCAGGCCGTCCACGATGATCCGGTCGGACGGGGCCACCACGCCGTCCTCGATCACCCGCGCCGGGCCGTACTGCTGGCCCACGCGGACGTTCCGCCGCTCGACCACGTTCTCGGCGTTGACCACGTACAGGAACCGCTGGCCCTGGTCGGAGCCGATGGCCCGTTCGGGCACGAGGACCGCGTCGCGGGCCGGGCCGATGGGCATCCGGATGCGGACGAACTGGCCCGGCGAGAGCATGTACCACGGCGCGGTGGTGAGCTTCGGGTTGGGGATCGTGGCCCGCACCCGGAGCGTGCCGGTGCCGGCGTCGATCTGGTTTTCCCTGGAGTAGATGGACCCGGTCAGGGTGAACACGTCGTCGTCGTCGGCCAGAGCGATCCCGACCGCCGTCCCCTGGAGCCAGTCGATCAGCGGCTTCACCAGGTCGGCTTTCGCGGCGGGGGGCGGGGCCGCGAGCGGGACCAGTTTCAGCAGCCGGAGGACGGTCCGCTCGTCGATGTCGAAGGTGGCGTACACCTCGTCCAGTCGGATGATCGTGGCGAGAAGCGTCTCGTCGGCCTTGACGAGGTTCTCCTCGTCCACCTTCCGCACGCTCAGCCGGCCGTTGAACGGGGCGGTGATGTGGCAGAAGTGCAGGTTGGTTTCGGCCAGATCGATCGCGGCGCGGGCCACGTCGATGTCGGCCTCGGCCTCCCCCTTCAGGCCCAGGGTCTTGTCGTAATCCTGCTTGGACCCGACGCCGTTGTCCGTCGCCGTCTTCTCCCGGTTGAAATCCGCGGTCGCGGTCGTCAGGTGCTTCTGGGCCTTGTTCAGCGCCGCGTACGCCCGGTCCAACTCGGCCTTGTACGCGCGGTTGTCGATGTCGAACAACTGCTTCCCTTCCTCGATGTCCTGCCCGTCCTTGAAGTGGATCTTCTTCAGGTAGCCGGTGACGCGGGACTTCAGCTCGACCACCTTGAACGCCTCGGTGCGGCCGGCGAAGTCTTCGTAGTCGGTCACCTTCTGCGCGACCGGGTAGTCCACCACGACCGGCGGCGGCTTGGTCGGGACCGGCTCCGGCGGCTTGCGGGCGCACCCGATCAGCGCGGCGACGGCGGCGGCCAGCGCGACGGCGGACAGCGGGCGAATGCTCATAGGTGCGCGTGCGGGAGGGAAGGCGAGCAATGAAAGTTACCGCGGCCCGCGGCGGGGCTTACAAGGCACCGGCGCGGGAAGAGATCATCATACGCCGCGACACGCCCGGCTGTAAAGGAGCCGGTGCGCGATGGGAAGGGCGTGAGAGAAGTGTGAGAGGTACAGGCCTACGAGTCGCCCATTACTTCGTGCTGGAGACTAGCGCGAGCTTGGTCTTGGTCGGGTCGATGAGCGGGGCCAGTTCGTACACGTTCGTGTAGCCGTAGCTGAAGAGCGAGATGTACGTCGAGAGGTTCAGCGACATGGCCGGCCCCTTCGACTTGAACGCCTCCGCGGCCTTGACCGCCACCGGGTTGCCGGCCGGGTTCGGCCGCGCGCCGGCCGCGGGGGTGAAGTTGTTGTTGCAGTAGATGAGGATCTTCGCCTTCTTGTCCGGCAGGGTCGTCTTCAGGCTCTCGATGTTGATGTCCGGGAAGCTCAGGTTGATCGCGCCCTTCACGTGCAGCAGCTCGTACATCGCCTTACTGCGGGCGTCCAGCACGATGACGCCTTCTTCCTGGCTCACCTTGAGGAAGTCGTCTTCGGACAGCCGGTGCGTCTCGCGGTGCAGGGCCGCGGCCTGCGCGCCCTTGAGGAACCCGGCCATGTCGATGTTCGGGTTCGGCGGGACCGGCACCGGCGGGGCCGCGGGCGTCGGGTCGGCGGCGGTGGTCGCGCCGGTGAGGTGGGCGGCCAGGAAGCCGGCGGCGAACACGAGCGCCAGGACGAGGTACTTCATCGCGAAACTCCGTGGGGCGAAGGGATGGCGATTGAAGTGTACCCGCGACTGGCGATGAACGGCGTAACGAGGACGTAACGACCAAGAGGAGAATTAGCCGCACGATAGACGCAGAGAAAGACACGATAAAGACGGGAAGCAGAGTTCTTGGAATAATGCCTTCTTGTCTGATCGTGTCTTTCTGCGTTCATCGTGCGGCTTAACTCAGTATTTCCTTCACGACGTGGCCGTGTACGTCCGTCAGGCGGTAGTCGCGGCCCTGGAACCGGTACGTCAGCTTCTCGTGGTCGATGCCCATGAGGTGCAGCATCGTCGCGTGCAGGTCGTGGACCGGGAACACCTTCTCCTCCGCGTTGTACCCGAACTCGTCGGTCGCGCCGTGGCTCAGCCCGCCCTTGACCGCGCCGCCGGACAGCAGCACGCTGAAGCCCTTCATGTGGTGGTCGCGGCCGTTGCCGCCCTGCGACATCGGGGTGCGGCCGAACTCGCCCGTGAACACCAGCAGCGTGTCCTCGAACATGCCGAGCCGCTTCAAGTCTTTGATGAGCGCCGCGAGCGGGCGGTCCACCTCCTCGACCTTCAGCTTGATGCCGTCCTTGATGCCGCCGTGGTGGTCCCAGTCGCGGTGGTAGAGCTGGATGAAGCGGACGCCCTTCTGCGCGAGCTTGCGGGCGAGCAGGCAGTTGCCCGCGAAGGAGCCGTCCGCGCCCCGCGTGCCGTACAGGTCGAGCACCTTCATCGGCTCGTCCCTCAGGTCCATGAGCGCGGGCACGCTGGTCTGCATCTTGAACGCGAGTTCGTACTGGCCGATGCGGGTGGCGATCTCCGGGTCGTCCACGGCCGCGTTCTGCATTTTGTTGAGTGCGGCGACGGCGTCGATCACGTCCTTCTGCTGGTCGGCCGCGACGCCGGCGGGGTTGGTGAGGTACAGCACCGGGTCACCCTTGCCGCGCAGTTGCACGCCCTGGAATTGACCCGGCAGGAACCCGGCGGCCCACTGGCGCGCGGCGATCGGCTGGTTCTGCCCGCCGCGGCCGTTGGACGTGAGGACCACGAAGCCGGGCAGGTCGTCCGACTCGCTGCCGAGGCCGTAGGTGAGCCAGCTCCCCATGCTCGGCCGCCCGGACACCGTGCTGCCGGTGTTCATGAACGTGTGGGCCGGGTCGTGGTTGATGGCCTCCGTCTTCGCGGAGCGGACGATGCACAGGTCGTCGGCGACTTCCGGCAGGTGGACGAACAGCTCGTTCATCTCCTGGCCGCTTTTGCCGTGCTTCTTGAAGCCCCACTGCGGGCCGAAGCACGTCAGCTTCGCGCCCTGGAGTTGCGCGATCGGCTGGCCCTTCGTGACGCTCTCCGGCATGGGCTGGCCGTGCCGCTTCGCGAGTTCGGGCTTGTTGTCGAACAGTTCGAGGTGACTGGCCCCGCCGGCCATCACCATGAAGATGACGCGCTTCACCTTCGGCGGCACGTGCGGCTTGGTGACGACGCCCTTCCACTTGTCCGGCGCGGCGGCGAGGCGCGGCGCGAGCAGCGAGGAGAGCGCCAGTGCGCCGACGCCGCGGCACGAGTGCGTGAGGAAGGTGCGGCGCTGGTGCAGGCGGACGGCGTCGAGGTTCATGGTGGGTGCTCTTCTGGTGGGGTGGGCCTCTGGCCTGCCGAA
>JAYUBA010001159.1:0-3853 GCA_043741075.1 Frigoriglobus sp. | reverse complement strand
GCTCGAAGCGGAAGCCGCTCGCGAGCAGCTTCGCGGGGCGTGCCCTCATGCTCGCCAAGAGCGCCTCGTCGGCCACTTCGCCGAACGCCGCGCGGAGCGCGAGTCGCGGCAGCCAGACGAACGCCGGGCGGCGCAGCACGCGGCCCAGCGTCTTGGCGAACGCGCGGTTCGTCACCGGGTCCGGCCCGACCGCGTTCACCGGCCCGCTCAGGTCATCCGTCATCAGTGCGTGGTGGATCGCGCCGACGATGTCGTTCACCGTCACCCACGGCTGCCACTGCTTGCCGCTGCCGAGGACCGCGCCCGCTCCCATCTTGAACGCGAAGAGTTGCTTCCCCAGCGCCCCGCTCTTCAACGAGAGGGCGACACCGATCCGCAGGTTCACGGTGCGCACGCCCGCGTCGCGCGCCGGGGTACACGCGTCCTCCCACGCCTTTACCACCTCCGGGAAGAACCCGGTGCCGGCGGGAGATTCCTCCGTCAACTCCTCGTCGCCGCGGGTGCCGTAGAAGCCGACCGCCGACGCGCACACGAACACCTTCGGCCGCCGCTCCGCCGGAAGCGCCGCGATTGCAGCCGCGACGTTCCGCGTCGGTCCGGTGCGGCTGTCGAGGATGCGCTTCTTCTTCGCGGCGCTCCACCGGCCTTCGGCCACGTTGTCGCCCGCCAAGTGAATCACCGCGTCTACGCCGTCGAGCGCCGAAGGATCGAGTGGCGCGTCCGACTTCCACGCGACCCACTTCGTGCCGTCGTCGTAGGGCGGGGTCGCGTCGCCGGTGAGCAGGCGAATCACAGTGTGCCCGCCGGTGGTGAGGAACGGGACGAGGTCGGAGCCGATCATCCCGCGCGACCCGGTGACCGCGACCGTGAGCCGCGGCTTATGCGCGAACGTGGCGTGCCGGCGCAGGTCGCTCGCGGTGAGCGCATGCCGGTACGCGAACATCGCCGCGAGCCGCCGCTCTACCATACCGCCGCCGAAGAGCCGCCCCGGCAGCCCGAACGGCACGCGGTACTCGATGTGTTCTTCGAGGAAGGACGCGTGCTCGCCGTCGGGGACGAAGCGGTGCGTGTGGTTCCAGAACGCGAACGGGCCGTTCAGTTCGCGGTCCTGGAACTGCCGACCGGGCTGGAAGTCGTACGCTTCCGCGAGCCACGTCCCCTTAACCGGCCCGATTAGCCCCGTCCGCATCGTGATCCGGAACCCGTCCGTGCCGAACGCGCCGTCCTGCTTCACGACGGTGGTGTTCTCCCACGGCGGTTGGAGGCGCTGGAACGCGAGCGGGCGCGCGTGCCACGCGTACAGCTCTTCGGCCGACACCGGCATCGGCGACCGCAGGGTGAACGTGTTGTTGGGCATGAGAGATTGTGTGAGTGGGGCACGCGGCCCGCGTGCATTTCGTCCGCGCGCGGGCCGCGTGCGCTACGAGAAACGTCACGCGCCCTCGGGCGCGTCGTCGGACGGGGCCAGTTCGTCCAGCTTGCGGAGCAACTGCTTCATCGAAATGCCGGGGGGTTCGAGCAGGACGGCGCCGCGCGCGTGCGCGCGGGCCTGCCCCTTCCAGTTCGCCTGATCCGCGCCGAGCAACAGGATCACGCCGACTTCGAGGCCGACGGCGTCCGCGGCGCGGAGCACGTCGTTGTACGCGGTCACGCCGTCGCGGCCCACGGTGCGCGCGTCGATGATGACCGCGTGGTACGCCTGCTGCTGGTACCGCTTCACCGCCTGACCGGGGTCGATCGACAGCAGCACGCGATACCCGCTCGCCTTGAACTTCTCGCGGAACGCGTCCTGCAACTTCGGGTTCGATTCCACCACGAACAGCGTCTTCGGTCCGATCGGCACGCGCGACTCCGCGGCCCCGGCGGTCAGGTCCGCGCGGCACGCCTGGATCGCGTCCACCAACTGCGCCGGCGTCTGGAACCGCTGCGCCGGCTCGAAGGCGACCATCTTGCCCAGCAGGCGCATGAGCGACGGGGGCACGCCCAGCGCCGGGCCGTTCTTGCGGAGCGTGTCCTCCACGTCCATGTACCGGCGCGCCTGCATCCGCACCTGCCGGTCCTTGGTCACCGCCATGAGCGCGGCGCCGGTCAGGCACTCGTACAGCACGGAGCCGAGGAAGTAGATGTCGCTCCGCACGTCGCCCGGCTTCTGGTTGGTCGCCTTCTCCAGACCGGCGTAATCGACGGTGCGGTCCACGGCCACGTCGTCGTCCTTGTCCTCCTGGCGCTGGAGGTGGACGGACGAGTTCACGCTGATCTCGGCCAGCCCGAAGTCCACCAACTTGGCCTGCCCGCTCGCGACGCCGATGAGGATGTTCGTCGGCTTGATGTCGCGGTGCGTGAGGCCGCGGGCGTGGGAGTACGCCAGCCCCTGCGCGCACTCCTCCATGATGCGGAGCGACTCGTCGGCCCCGAGCTTCTTCCGCGCCACGAGCAGGTCGCGCAGGTTGCCGCCCTCGATGAACTCCATCACGATGAAGTACTGGCCCGTCTTCGCGTCCTGGTTGACGGCCAGCACGGACACGATGTTCGGGTGGCGGATGGTCAGCCCCAGCTTCCCCTCCCGCTGGAACAGCTCGATCTTCTGCTTGTCCATCGTCCACTTGTTGCGGAGCACCTTGACCGCGACCACCTGCCCGGTGCGCGGCTCGTCCCCGCGGTACACGCGGCCGAAGCTGCCCGACGCGATCTTGTACAGGAGCCGGAACCCGCCGAGGAAGTAGCCGTCGGTGTCGCCCTTGAGGAGCTTGTTCCCCTGCCACGGGGTGAGGTGCCGCTTGCGCTCCAGGAGGCGGATGAGGTCGGCGGCGGGGGCCGCCTTGTCGCCCAGTTCGTCGAGGCAGTCGCGCACCTGGTCGGTGCCGACCAGGCCGAGGCGCAGGGCCAGTTGGGCGATGCCGGAGGCGTCGAGGTTGACTGACATGCCCGCCGCGGGTGAGGAACGGGTGAACGGGTTAGGAGCGTCGCCGGACGTGCATACCTTATCAGCCCCGCGCCGGCCACGCAATGCGGCGACCGGGGCGGGCGGGCGGGGCCGCGCCGGTTCGTCCGGATGCGCCGGTCGCGCGCGTTCTGACGCGCCCCGCGTCACCTGTCGTCGTCGAGGAGCTTGAGCGGGTTGTCGGCGGCGTCGGCGGCGCGCTTGTACAGCGGCAGGTGCCGGTAATACACCTCCAGCGTCAGCACGCTTACGGCGGTGGTGCCGAGCCGCCCACAACTGGAGCCGAACGACCCGCCCTCCGCGTCCCAACTGCCCAGCTTCTCCCCGTCTGTCTTCAGTTGCGCGCCGACCAGCCAGTCGCGCATCCCGCCCTTGCGGGTGCCGTCCGGCCCCTTCGTCCCCCTCGTTCCAGTTCTTCCAGTCCTCGCCCTCGTAGAAGTGCATCACCTGCGTCGCGTAGTAGGAGTAGTACAGGTTCTTGACCGCGCCCTTTCCGGGCGGCGGGTTCTTCGCCAGCCCGCCGACGCCGTCGATCATGCCGGGGTGGTTCGGCCCCCACCCGTCGATGGAGTACCGGCACAGCAGGCCGACCGCGGTCAGCGCGGTGCCCGGCGCGGCCCCTTGGTTGTCCATGTACCCGTACATCGCCTTCCGCGGCCCGACGGCGACCTTGTCCAGGAACTTGATCGCCTTCCTGATGACGCGGTCGTCCACCACCAGGTCCTTCGACAGCTTGGCCGCCTGGAGGGCCTGAATCTGCCAGCCGACGATGGACGTGTCGCCCTGGAAACCAGCCGTGTAGCCCCAACTGCCGTCCGGTCCCTGGGCCTTTTGGATGTAGTCAAGCGCCGCCTGCGCGACCGGCTTGAGAGCCTTGTCTTTCGTCATCCCATAAGCCTCGCACAGCGCGAG
>JAYUBA010001158.1:0-3863 GCA_043741075.1 Frigoriglobus sp. | reverse complement strand
AAGGCCGGGCTTCTGAACTGGCTCACCGGCTCGCTCCCCGGCCTCTACATCCCCACGTCGTTCTCCCTGATCGAGATCGGCAAGTTCGTACTCAGTGTGCTCGGGGTCAGTTGGCCCCAGATCCGCGGCAAGATCGTCAAGGCACTCGGCCCGAGCGGCGAAACGATCATGACCTGGGCCGAGACCGGCGTCGATGTCGTCGTCGCCCTGGTAAAGGGCGGGCCGGCGGCGGCTTGGGAGGTGATCAAGGAGAAGCTCACCGACCTCAAGGACACGGTCATCGGCGGCATCACCGACATGGTGGTGGACTTCGTCGTCAAGACGGCGATCCCCAAGCTCATCGCCATGTTCATCCCGGGCGTGGGCTTCATTCCCGCGATCGTTTCGATCTACCAGACGATTCAAACGTTCATGCAGCAGCTCGCCAAGATCGCCCAGGTGATCAAGGGCTTCATCGACTCGATCGTCGTCATCGCCGCGGGCAACATCGGCGCCGCCGCCGGCCGCGTGGAGTCGATCCTCGCCGGCCTGTTGTCGCTGGCGATCAGCTTCCTCGCCGGCGCCTTCGGTCTGGGCAAGGTCTCCGACAAGGTCCGGGGCATCATCAACAAGATCCGCGCCAAGATCGACAAGGCGATCGACGCCGCGCTCGCGTGGATCGTGGCCAAGGCGAAGGCGCTGTTCGCCAAGGCGTTCTCGAAGGACAAGACGGACGACCGCACGCCAGAGCAGAAGGGCCGGGACAAACTGGCGGCGATCGCGGACGCGGAAAAGGCAGTGCCCGCGAAGGGGTTCGACGAAGCGGCGATGCGCAAGCAGCTCGGCGCGATCAAGAGTCGCTACAAGCTGTTGACACTCAATCTGGTAGTCGACTCCAAAACGGAGCGAACGGAGGCTATCCACTTCACCGCTTCGGCCAGCGATGAGGTGGTCGGAAAGCCCAAGGAAGTCGGGGTGGGTGACGATGAACCGGCGGCACTTCCTCTGCCCACGAAGGGTGCTTCGATCAGGGTCCCGGAATTCCCGACCGCCGCCGAGATCATCACGTTCATCCCGAACAGTCCTGTGACGTATCGGGTGCCGAAGAGGAAAGGTGCCAGCCGCGAGGCTCTCACATCAACAAAAAATTACGATGTCTTCGTCAAACTTTGGAATAGCGGCGTCATCTACCCCGCGAGTGGAGAAGCGGCGGAAAATGTACGTGCCCGCCTGACCGTTCTCTACGGCGCCGCGGTAGCGGAGGCCGTGATGAAGAGGTCGGACCTTGCAGACAACCCGAACATCCTCGACGCGAGCCAAGCGCACCACATCCTCCCAATTGAACTTCTTCTCGACAAGAGAAACGACATCCTCAGGTTGCTCGTGAAATCCGGTTGGGACTATAACGCCGCGATCAACGGCGTCCCCCTCCAAGTGGGCTTCCACGGAAACCATCCGAAGTACACCCAGTATGTGCAGAGGCGGATCGACGCGTGGGTGGCAAAGAACGGGAACAGTGACGCGGTCGTCGATAGCTTTAGGTTGTACGTCGTGTCCAAGTTGATCCCAGAAGAGTTGACACCCCTGATTGAGAGGGCGTGGCGAAATTTCGAGGCGACCAAGATGACGTTGAACGATTACTTCGCCTCGCTCCCGTAGGATTACATCGCGGGTACTCGAGCGCTCCGGTGGAGGTGGACGTGCTGTTCGCGCCAAGGGCATCGCTCCATGTTCGGCACGAGGTCGTTCAGAAAAGGAGAAGCCGGCGACCGAGGTCGCCGGCTTTCGGTGATAAGGAGTTGGAATTGCGGGGTGGTGTGAGGGGCGGGCAGGGGGAACTCGGCCCGATTGGTGTTCGACGGGAGAAGGTAAAGCACTCGGTGTGCCAAAGCCGTCGGCCCGCCGATACGCCGCTCGAATAACCGCAGTTTCAGGCAATCCGCCCAGGAAGCCGAGCCAAACATCGCGTTCCGATTGTAACGCTTACCCCGCGAAGGAAGCCTCTGACCCGAGTTGTGAACTTTGTTGCCGACGAATCGGCGAGCCGGCCGCCCCGTCAGTCCGGCGGGCCGAGGTAGACGAACGGTGCCCAATAGAAGGGGGCCTCCCAACCCGGCGTGCCGCGGACCGCGAGGCGGGCCGCCTTCAGCGCTTCGGGCGTCGAAGCGCCCTTCCCGTCCGCCGGGCGGATCGCGCCGAAGAACGCGCCCATCAGTTCGGCCGTCGCCCGGTCGTCCACCGACCAGCAACTCGCCATCACGCCGCGCGACCCCGCGCCCATGAACGCGCCCGCCAGCGTGACGCCGGCCTCCATCGGGCGCTGCGGGCCGACGTTCGTCACGCACGCGCTCAGCACCGTCAGCTCGCACCCGGACAGCTTCAGCCGGGTGATCTCGTGCAGCGTGAGGAAGCCGTCGTTGCCCGGTTCCTCGCGCCCCTTTGGCGGCGGGGTCAGCGCGACGGCCGCGAACGCGTTCCCGAACGCCTCGTCGCTGAACCCGTGCGCGGCCATGTGGACGAACCGCTTGCCCGGCAGCGCGGCCACCACGTTCGCCTCGGTCGCGGCTTCGCGCTCCAGGGCGGTCACGCGGTCCGCGGGGAAGAACTGCCGCACCCGCTTGCTCTCGACGGCGGTGAACGGCAGCCGGGGGAGCGCGCCGGACGCGAGCGTGCCGCCCTGCGCGTCCGGGTACGCCGGGTCGCCGACGGTGAGCAGCGTCGCCGCGCCGTCGAGTACCCGCGGCCGGTTCAGCACCACCGCGAGCGCCGCGATGGACGGCGCGTAACACACCGGCGGAAGCTCGTCGAGCGCGTACTTCGGGGCCGCGCCGGCGGAGAGCAGCAGGCACTCGAAGGGGATCTTGTGCAGCGCCCCATCCGGGATCAGCACGACCCGCTTCGCGCCGCTCGTTCGGAGCTTCTCGCGGAGCGCCGGCGGCAGCACGGCATCGCCGAGCACTTCGGGCGCGCTGGCCCGGCTCACACCGGGGGAGCGCGACACGATGTTGATCCCGCGGGTCGGGCTGAACGCCGGATCCGCGATCTGCCGGAGGTACTGCGTGACCAGCCGGCCGGCGACCGCGTCCGTGAGCGGGGCGAGTTCGACGGCACCGACCGCGGGGCGGTCCGGTTGCTTCCCGGTGGGCCTAATGACGACGCCGCGGAACCCGGCCCGCGCGACGGCTTCGCCGGCCGGTGCCTCCCCGATGCCCTCGGCCACGGCGCGCCCGACGGAGAGCCGGAACACCAGCGGCGGCGCGGCCGGATCGGTGCTCAACACCGCGAAACTCTCGTCGCGGCCGATCATGTACGCGAGCAGCACCCCGCCGGACGTGTGGGCTTCCTTTCGCACCTGCGCGAGCGCCGCCTCCGCGAACGCCGGGTCGGTCAGCACGCGCGTGAGCGGGTCGGCGTTGGCGATCTCGCGCCACGCGTCGGTGTACTCCTTTTGGGCCGCTTCGAGTTCGGCGAACAGCTTCTTCGCGGCCGGGTCGTCGGCCGCGTCGGCGGGGAGCGCCATCACCTGCGTCCGCACCCGCGACACGGCGCGGCGGGCGGCGGCCTCGCGCGCGAGCAGCGCGGCGCGGTCCCCGGTGAGCCGGTCGCGCGGGTCCACGCCGGCCGCGAGCATCTGGTCGAGGAGCGTGCGGCTGCGGCTCCGCACCGCGACGCGGAGCAGGCCGTCGCCGTCGCCGTCGCGGGCGCACCACGCGGCGTGCAGCTCGAACGCGGGGGCGAACTGCGCGAAGAACTGCGCCCGCTGCGCGGCCTCGCCGAACGTGTTCAGCCGCGCGCGGTCGGCCACGTCGAACACTTCGGACAGGAGTTTCTTCGCGTCGTCCTTGCGGCCGGCGCGGTCCGCGAGGACCGCGAGCCGCCAGAGC
>JAYUBA010001157.1:0-3863 GCA_043741075.1 Frigoriglobus sp. | reverse complement strand
AGTCCGCCCCCCCACCCGTCGGCGAAGCGCCGCCGACCTCCCCCTCAAGGGGGGAGGTCAAAGCACAGAAAGCCCGACGACGACGCATTCGGCCGATCCGATGAACCCTCCGCCCCGACCCGCGATCCGCCATGCTCAAGCGCCTCGAACTCGTGGGCTTCAAGTCGTTCGCCGACAAGACGCGGTTCGACTTCGCGCCGGGCGTCACCGGCGTGGTCGGGCCGAACGGGTCCGGCAAGAGCAACGTCGTGGACGCGGTCCGGTGGCTGCTCGGCGAGCAGTCCGCCAAGAGCCTCCGCGGCGGCGAGATGGCCGATGTCATCTTCAACGGCTCCGCCTCGCGCAAGAGCCTCGGCATGGCCGAGGTGACGATCACCTTCGACAACGCGCGCCGGCTCCTCGCGCTCGACGCGGACGACGTGCAACTCACCCGCCGCGTGTACCGCGACGGCACCGGCGAGTACCTCATCAACGGCCAGATGGCCCGGCTCAAGGACATCAAGGAGATGTTCCTCGGCAGCGGCGCCGGCGGCGGCAACACGATCATCGCGCAGGGGCGCGTGGACGAGCTACTTCAAGCGTCCACGAAGGACCGCCGGGAGATCTTCGACGAGGCCGCGGGCATCAGCCGGTTCAAGGCGAAGAAGCATGAAACCCTCCGCAAGCTCACCACCGTTGAACTGAACCTCACGCGCTCGAAGGACCGGCTCGACGCGCTCGACGGCCAGCTCCGCACGCTCCGGATGCAGGCGGCCAAGGCCCAGAAATATAAGGAGTACTCCGAGCGCCTGCGCGAACTGCGCGTCGGGCTGGGCGTCCGCGAGTACCGCGATCTGACCGCGACGCTCGCGGTGGAGCAGGACGCGCTCGAGTCGCTCAAGGCCGAGGTGTCCGGCGCGACGACCGAGGCGGAGTACCTCGAACGGCGCGCGAAGGAACTGGACTGGGCGGTGTCGCGCGGCGAGGAGGCGCTCCGGCACCACGAGGGGCGACTCGCGGACGCCCGGCAGCAGATCGCGGGGTTCGAGACCGCGTTCCGGCACGAGCGCGCCGCCGCGGCCGGACTCGACGCGGAGTTGCTGAAGGTCGGGCGGCAGCGCGCCGAACTCGGGTATCGGATACGCGTGATCGAGGCGGACGCGGCCCGCGCCGCGGCGGAATCCGCCACCGCCGAAGAGCGGCTGGGCGAGGAGCAGCGGCACGCCGACGCGGTGAGCGCCGCGCTGGCCGCGCTCGTGGCGGAACTGGCCGACCTCGACCGCGAGCAGACCGAAGGGCAGGAGCGGCAGTTCGACCTCGTGCGCCTGTCCGCGTCCAGCCGGTCGGCCGCGGACGCGGCGCTCGTGCAGGTCGCGCGGATGCAGAAGGAGTACACGGACAAGCTCCACACCGCGGAACAGAAGGCGGCGAACCGGGCGGCGCTCGCGCACGCGCTCGACGGGCTGTCGCAGGCCGACGCGGACATTCAGGCCCGGCTCGCCGCGGCCCGCGGGCGCATCGGCACGCTGCACGCCGACCGCGACGCGCTCGCCGACCGCACCGAGGACGGCCAAACGCGCCTGGAAGGACTGCGCGTCCGACAGGGCGACCTCCGCGGCCGAATCGACGTGCTCGAAGACCTGGAGCGGTCGCTCGAAGGGCTGGGCGCGGGGGTTCGCGAAATCCTCGGCCGGATCGGCGAGAGGACCGAAGACGCGGCGCCCGCTTCTCCCTTCGCCAGTGTTCTTGGGCTGGTGGCCGATCTGCTCACGGTGCCGCGGAATGTCGCGCCGCTGGCGGAACTGGCGCTGGGCGACACCGCGCAGCGGTTCGTGGTGCGCTCGGCGGACGCGGTGGACGCCGTCGCCGCCGCGGTGGGCGAGGTGGCTGGCCGCGTGGGGTTCGTGCCCGTCTTGGCGAACCCGGAGCGTGAGCGACGGGGTGGCGCGGACCGGGGTGGCGCGGAACGGGTTGGCGCGGAACGGGGTGGGGCTGAAGAAAACCACCCCGTCGCTCACGCTCCGGGTTCGCCAAACAACCTCGCGTCCCTCGTGACGTGCGATCACCCCGATTGCGGGGCGCTTCCGGCGCAGTTGCTCGGGCGCGTGCTGCTCGCCGACACGCTCGCGGACGCGCGCCGGCTCGCGGCCCTTCACCCCGGCTGCCGGGTCATCACCCGCACCGGCGAACTGCTCGAACCGGACGGCACGCTCACCGTCGGCCCGCTCAAGGTCGAAGCCGGGCTGGTGTCGCGTAAAAGCGAACTGCGCGACCTGCGCGAACAGCACCGCGCCACATCCGAACACGTCGCGCGCGCGGAAGTCGAACTCGCGGACCTGCGCCGGCAGGCCGACGCGGCCGAGGGCGTGCTCGAAGCCGTGCAGTCGGAAATCGCCCTCCTCTCCGACGAGGCGGGCGGGCTGCTTCAGCGGATCGCGCGGCAGCGGCAGCAGGTCGAAACGCTCGACGCCGAGATCGACCTCCTTCACCACGAAAGCGCCGTACTCGAACGGCAGGTGCGGGAGGGCGAAGCGGAGTGGGTCGGGGCGCGGATGGAGGCGGAGCGGGCCGAGGAGGCGTCGGCGGAGATCACGACCCGACTCGCGGAACTGAAGCTGGCGCTCGCGGACGGCGAGCAGGAGCGGGACCGGCGGCACCAGGCGCACACCGCGGCGCAGGTGGCGCTGAGCCGCGCGGCGGCCACCCGCGACCGCGCCCGCGAGCGCGTCGGGCAGGTCGATGCGGACCTGCGCAAGCGGAAGATCGAGGCGCTAAACCTGTCGGCGGTGGACCACGGCACCCGCGGCCGGCTGGCCGAGGGCACGCTCGCCGCGCTCCGCGCGAGCGCCGGGCAGGCGGGCGCGTACCGCGAAAAGGAGGCCCGCGAGCGCGTCATCGCCGACCTCGCGGCGAAGGCCGCGGCCGACCGCGGCGCGCGCGAACTGGTCCGCGACCGGCTCCACGATATTCGCCACGGGTGGCAGGAGAAGCAGGCCGCGGCGCACGCCCGCGAGTTGGCCGTTCACGACCTCTCCGCCCGCCGCGACGCGGTCGCCGCGCGCATCCGCGAGGACTACGCGCTCGACCTCGCGGCGCTCGACGCGGACGCGGCGGTCGCCCTCAATTCTTTCGAGGCCCAGCAGGAACTCGACGACCTCAAGCGGAAGCTCACGCGGCTCGGCAGCGTGAACATGGAAGCGCTGGACGAACTCGAGCGCGTCGAATCGGAATTCAACGCGCTGCAGGCGCAGCACGACGACCTGAACGCCGCCCGGCACTCGCTCCAACAGGTGATCGACGCGATCAACGCGGACAGCCGCAAGCTGTTCACGGACACGCTCGCGGCGGTCCGCACGTACTTCCAGGAGCTGTTCCGCAAACTGTTCGGCGGCGGGCAGGCGGACATCATCCTCGAAGACGCGTCCGACGTGCTGGAGTCCGGCATCGAGATCACCGCGCGCCCGCCGGGCAAGGAACTGCGGGCGCTGTCGCTGCTGTCCGGCGGCGAGAAGACGCTCACCGCGGTCGCGCTACTACTGGCGATCTTCCGTAACAAGCCGTCGCCGTTCTGCATCCTCGACGAGGTGGACGCGGCGCTGGACGAGGCGAACACCGCGCGACTCGCGGGGGTACTCCGCGAGTTCCTGGACCGCAGCCAGTTCATCGTGGTGACGCACAAGAAGCGGACGATGGCGTCGGCCGACCTGCTCTGGGGCGTGACGATGCAGGAGAGCGGGATCAGCCGCCTGCTGCCGATGCGGTTCGAGGATTGGAGTGACGAAGAGGTGCCGGCGCTCGAAAACGCCGCGTGAAGCGGAACCGTGCCGATGGTCACTCGCCGCTTGCTGTGGCTTTGACCTCCCCCCTTGAGGGGGAGGTCGGCG
>JAYUBA010001156.1:0-3863 GCA_043741075.1 Frigoriglobus sp. | reverse complement strand
TCGGCAAGCCGCGCGACCCGCTCATCATCCTCCGCGACCCGAACGCGGCCGACTTCGCGCTCCCCGAACTCACCCTCGGACCGGACATCGACCCCTCGCGCTTCGACGCGCGGAAGCAACTCGAAACTCGTTTAGCCGCGACCCGAAGGGGAGCGTCGATCGACGACCTCGACGGCATCCGCGCGAAGGCGTACGACCTGCTCACCGCGCCGGCGATGCGCGACGCCGTCCGCATCGACCGCGAGCCGGCCAAACTCCGCGACGCCTACGGCCGCAACATTTACGGCCAGAGCGTGCTGCTGTCGCGCCGCATGATCGAGGCCGGGACGCGGGTCGCGTGCGTGTCGTGGGCCCCGGACGCGAACGCCACCTGGGACACGCACGGCAACAACTTCAAGAAGCTCAAGGGCGAACTGCTCCCGCAACTGGACGCCGCGTTCTCCACGCTGCTCGACGACCTCGACGGCCGGGGGATGCTGGAGCGCACGCTCGCGGTGGTGGTCGGCGACTTCGGCCGCACGCCGAAGATCAACGCCCAGGGGGCGGGCCGCGACCACTGGAACTTCTGCTACTCGCTGGTGCTGGCCGGCGGCGGGGTGAAGGGCGGGTACGTCCACGGGGCGAGCGACAAGATCGGCGCGAAGCCGAGTCGCAACCCGGTCACGCCGGCGGACGTGATCGCGACCATCTACGAGTGCCTGGGCGTGCCGCCCGACCTGGAACTGCGCGACCGTCTGGCGCGGCCGTTCGTGCTGTGCCCGTGGGGCAACCCGATTCGCGAGGTGATCGCTTAGAATAGCCCGTGGAGGTGCCGCATGAGTTCGCAATACCTGACGAGGGCCGAGATCGACGCCAAGTACCCGAACGAGTGGGTGCTGCTCGACCAGACGCAAACGGACCGTTACGGAAACCTGCTCGGCGGGCACGTTGTGGCTTCCTCCCCCGACCGAGTCGAGTTAATCCGGCTGACCCAGGAATTGCCCCTCTCGAACCACGGCGCAACGATCCACACAGGCGCTCGCCCATTCACTGTCGTGCGCGATGCGACTACTACCGTTCAGCAGACGCTATTCAAATGTTTCGTTCTGCTCCTCCTCGTCGGTGGTGCCGGCTGGGTTGCTCACAGACTGACGGTTCGTGCGGAAGTGCCTGCCGGGGTGAGAACCTACCGGGCGCGTTCCGCGACCCTGGAGGCTCACGCCAATGCCGTGCGCGATGGCCGGATTCAACCAGAACCAGACCCGAACAACATCCTCCGGTACCCACTCTCTCCGGAACTGCGTGAGGCGGGTACCGTTCTTTGCATCGTCGAGCACGGCCTGATCTGGTACTGGCTGCCGGGAGGCCTGTCGATCGACGCCGGGAGGCGGTGCCTCGTCACCCCTCTGGACCGGACCGCACCCATCGCCGTGTTCCCCGGCCGCGTTCCGTTCGGCACCTACGAGTTCACGACACTTCCCCAGAATTGGGCCTACTGGTTCGTCGCGACGGGATAGGTGTTGCGGTCTCCGTGCTCACCCTTCGCGCACCCGGTTCGCGGTGGCGGTTCTGGCGCTGAACGGGGAATCCGGTTGCCTTCGCCCGCCGCGTAGCTACCTTTTACGCCGTCGGTCCGCGACGAACCCTCCCACTCACCGAGGCGCTACGATGTCCATGTTTATCGGCGAAGGTCTGGTCGGCGACGGCAACGAGATCGCCCACATCGACCTGTTGATCGGCGACAAGACCGGCCCGGTCGGCATCGCGTTCGCCAGCGCGCTGGCCCGCCAGTCCGAGGGGCACAGCAACCTGCTCGCCATCCTCGCCCCGAACCTGATCTGCAAGCCGGCCACGGTGATGGTCACCAAGGTGACGATCAAGGGCGCCAAGCAGGCCGTGCAGATGTTCGGCCCGGCCCAGGCGGCCGTCGCCCGCGCCGTCGCCGACAGCGTCGCCGAGGGCGTCATCCCCAAGGACAAGGCCGAGGACTACGTGATCGTCTGCGGCGTGTTCATCCACTGGGACGCGGCCGACGACACCAAGATCTACGACTACAACTACGCGGCCACGAAGCTGGCCATCAAGACCGCCATGGCCGGCGAGCCGAAGATCGCCGACATCCTCGCCAAGAAGGACACCGCCAAGCACCCGTACAGCCCCAAGTAGCTTTCGTCGGAAGAGAAGGGGTGAAGGGGCGAGCGGGTGAAGGGGTGACAATGCCTCAACCCGTCTTCTCACCCCTTCACCCCTTCACCCACTCATACCAAATCGCGTTGAAGGGTGACCATGTTTTGCCCTCTCCCCTTGCGGGAGAGGGTGGCGGCGCTTCGCCGCCGGGTGAGGGGTGTCGGGCTACGCGTGTACCGCGAAGCTGTTTGGGTGCGCGGAGGTCTACCCCTCACCCGGCGGCGAAGCGCCGCCACCCTCTCCCGCAAGGGGAGAGGGCAACACCCGGCGTGGTTATTCTTCAACGCGATTCCGTCTCACCCTTCTCTTTTCAAGCCAAGCCATGTCCGACAAAGCCACGATCCTCGTTCAACTCGACACCGACCCGCTGCCCAGCGCGTTCGACCGCGTGGTCGCGGTGGACGCCGGCGTACAACACGTCTTCAGCTACGGCGGCGTGACGCCGCAGAACGTGATGGCGCTCGTCCACGGGTGCATCTTCACGCGCGGCGGGAAGGACCTGTGCCGCACCGCGATCTTCGTCGGCGGCTCCGACGTGACCGCCGGCGAGGCGGTGCTCGCGGAGGTGAAGAAGCACCTCATCCCACAGTACGGGCTGAGCGTGTCGCTCATGCTCGATTCCAACGGGTCGAACACCACTGCGGCGGCGGCCGTCCGCGCCGCCGGCCGGCACGTCGATCTGAGCGCCGTGAAGGCGCTCGTCCTCGGCGGCACGGGACCGGTGGGCCAACGGGTCGCGCGGCTGCTGGCGCGGGCCGGCGGGCACGTCCGGCTCGGCTCGCGGCAACAGGACCGCGCCGAAGCGGTGTGCGCCGTGATCCGGGCGCACGTCCCCGGCGCGAAGATCGAGGCCGTGGGCGTGTCGTCGAGCACGGACGGCCCGCAGGCGCTCGACGGGCGGAACCTGGTGGTCGCGGCGGGCGCGGCGGGCGCGCTGCTGCTGCCGAAGAAGTTGCGCCTCGCGTGCAAGGCGCTGAAGGTGGCGATCGACCTGAACGGCGTCCCGCCGGCCGGCATCGAGGGCGTGGAGTTGAACGACAAGGGCGCGGACCGCGACGGCACGGTGTGCTACGGCGCGCTGGGCGTCGGCGGCACGAAGATGAAGGTACACCGGGCCGCGATTCACAAGCTGTTCGAGTCGAACAACGCGGTGCTGGATGTCGAGGAGGTGTACAACCTCGCTTTGCAACTCCCTTAAGAAGACACCAAACCCCACCCTTCTGAATAGTATACATGCGTGCCGATTGTCAAGGCCGTTCGCCCAGAGATTCCCGCGCTCGTTGTTCCACCACGTCCACCAGCAGCGGGTGACGCCCCAGCGGTTCCGCGAGCACGAACCGCACCTGCGGGAACCGCGCCACGAGCGCGTCGCGCGCGGCGGTCAGGTCTTCGACGACGTGAATCCCCGGCGACAGGAAGTACGGCAGCAGGATCACGTCCGTCGCGCCGGCTTCCACACAGAGGGCACCACCGCCCTCGATGTTCGGTTCCGCCAGTTCCAGATACGACACCGTCACGACCGGATACCGCCCGCGCTCGCGCAGCGCCGCCGCCACGAACTCCAGGTCGGCGTTCGCCTCGGCGCGGCGGCTGCCGTGTGCGATCAGCAGAAGAGCAGTGGACACAGAACCCCTCCCCGAAGAACCCACCCCCCAGCCCCTCCCTGAAGGGAGGGGGAGTCAGAGTTCTTGCTCGCC
>JAYUBA010001155.1:0-3864 GCA_043741075.1 Frigoriglobus sp. | reverse complement strand
AGGGCAAAACCAAACCTCGTCCTTCGTCAGTGGTGGGTAATTGGTGGGTCATTCGTCATTTGCCCCAAGGGTTCTCTACCTCACGCACCGCGTCCCGTTCCCGCCGGACAAGGGCGACCGCATCCGCACCTACCACCTGCTGCGGCAGATGGCGAAGCACGGCCAGGTGTGGCTCGGGTGCCTCGCGGACGAGCCGGTGTCGCCCGAATCGCTCGCGGCGCTGAACGCGCTGTGTGAGCGCGTCGCTGTCGTGCCCGTCGGGCGACGCACACGGTGGGCGATAGCGCTCTGGAGCCTCGCGACTGGTGCGAGCCTCTCGGAAGGGCTGTTCGCGTCGAACGCGCTGTACCGCATACTGATCGAGTGGGTGCTCGATATGGAATTCGACACCGTCGTCGTGTCGTCGTCGGCGCTCGTGCCATATCTGCACCAATCCCTGTTTCGCGATGTCCCCATAGTGGTCGATCTGATCGACGTGGACAGCCAGAAGTGGCTCGACTTCGCCGCCGCGAGCCGCCCGCCGAAGCGGTGGCTGTACAAGCTCGAATCGGCCCGCGTCCGGAAGCTCGAAAAGTCGCTGGCCGGGCGGGCGCGGGCGGTGGCCGTTGTCAGCCGGGCGGAAGCGGACGTTTACGATTCGTTCACGCACGTTGGCGCCGCGACCGTCGCCACCAACGGCGTCGATCTCGATTATTTCGCCCCGGTGGAATGTGAAGAGCGACCGGCGTTGGCGTTCGTCGGCGCGCTCGACTACATGCCGAACGAGGACGCGGCGGTGTGGTTCGCCCGCGAGATGTGGCCGGCGATTCGCGCGAAGTTCCCGGCCGCGGAGTTCCGCGTCATCGGCCGCAACCCGACGCCCGCGGTGCGGGCGCTCGCCGCGGTTCCGGGCGTGAAGTTGGTCGGCCAAGTGCCGGATGTGCGGCCTTTCGTGGCCTCCGCGGCGGTCGTGGTGGTTCCGCTGCGGCTGGCCCGCGGCGTTCAGAATAAGGTGTTGGAAGCGATGTCGATGGCGAAAGCGGTGGTCGCGGCACCGGCCGCGCTCGCGGCGCTGGGAACGGAACCGGGCGTTCACCTGCTGTCGGCTTCGACCCCACAAGAATGGGTCGATTCGGTGTGCGGCCTGCTCGCCGACCCACTGCGCCGGCGTCAGTTGGGCGTTGCGGCCCGACAATATGTCGAACAATACCACCATTGGGAACGCTGTTTGCACCCGCTGATCGCCGCTATCTTTCCAACCCCGACCGCGAGCGCGTGACCCCTCATCGCGCCCGCGCCTTCCTCACGAAGCGCCCACCCCCCGTGGACATTGCCGACCCCATTACTCACGCGTTCCCGCCCGTGTCCGACTCACTCGACCCTGCGCGCACTGCCGAACCGCCCGCGGTGCCCGTGGTGCTGGACGCCCGCGTCGTCACCGGCGCCGGCGGCGGCCCGGACAAGACCATCCTCAACTCGCCGCGCTTCCTGGAACCGCTCGGCTACCGGATGGTGTGCGCGTACATGCACCCGCCGGACGACCCCGGCTTCGAGGTGCTGCGTCAGAAGGCCGCGAAGTACAACGCCCCGCTCGTCTCCATCCCGGACCGCGGCGCGTGGGACTGGCGCGTCGTCACTGAGGCGCTCGCGGTGTGCAAGCGGGAGCGGGTCGCCGTGTGGCACGGCCACGACTACAAGACGAACGCGCTCGGCCTGTTGCTGAATCGCATGTGGCCGATGCGGCTGGTGACGACCGTTCACGGGTGGGTTCGGCACACCCGCCGCACGCCGCTGTACTACCGCATTGACCAACTGTGCCTCCCGCGGTACGAGCGCGTCATCTGCGTGTCCGACGACCTGCTCGAAGCGTGCCTCGCCGCCGGCGTGCCCGCGAAGAACTGCGTGCTGTTGGAGAACGGCATCGACGCCGCGGAGTATTCGCGGCAACGATCCGTTGCCGAGGCGAAGGCGGTGCTGGGCCTGCCGACGACCGGGTTCGTGGTCGGCGCGGTCGGCCGCCTGTCGGGCGAGAAGGGCTTCGACGTGCTGATCCGCAGCGCCCACGCGCTCGTTTCGCGCGGGCTGGACGTGCGACTTCTGATCGTGGGAGAAGGTAGCGAGCGGGCGAACCTCGAACGGCTCGCGAGTGAGCTACACTTGGGCGACCGGGTGCGGCTCGCGGGGTGGCAGGCGGACGTGCGCGGCCACTTCGAGGCGATGGACGCGTTCGCCCTGAGCAGCCTCCGCGAGGGACTGCCGAACGTCCTCCTCGAAGCGATGGCGCTGGAAGTGCCGGTGGTTTCGACGCGGGTGAACGGCGTGCCGCGGTTGGTGCAGGACGGGCGCAACGGGTTCCTGGTGAACGCGGGCGACCTGGACGGGCTGACCACCGCGCTTTCTGGCCTGCTGCGGAACGACGGCCTGCGCGAGTTGTTCCGCGCCGCCGGCCGCCGCACCGTGGAAACGCGGTACAGCTTCGCGACGCGGATGCAGCGCCTCAAGCGCCTCTACGACGAGTTGTTGGTGAAATGAAGAGAAGAATCGGCCGCACGATAAACGCAGACAGAGACACGACAAGAGTAGACAGCAGAGTGTTTTGAACACGGAATCCTGTCTTATCGTGCCTTTTCTTCTGCGTTCGTCGTGCGGCCGATTCTTCTGATTTTGTGTTTCCGAGAGCCCGTATGATTCGCCTGATGTCCTCCCTCACGCCGCCGACGTTCGCCACGGTCGTACACCCGCGCGCCGCGATCGCCGGCCGCCTCGCGGACCTGACCGCGTTCGTGCGGACCTCGGCGACCGACGTGCCGCTCAGCAAGCACCCGCTGTGGCTGAACGTGCTTCAAGCCGGACTCGGGCACGAGGTGTACGCGGTCGAAGCCGTCGCGAGCAGTCGCACGGTCGGGTTCCTGCCGCTCGCGTGCGTCAGCTCGATGCTGTTCGGCCGGTTCCTCGTGAGCCTGCCGTACCTGAACACCAACGGCGTCGTCGCGCAGTCCGCCGACGTGCAGGCCGAACTCATCACCCGCGCCGCGACCCTCGCGGACGAACTCAACGTCCGCTATCTGGAGTTGCGCCACGAAGCGCCCATCATCCACCCGGCGATGAGCGCGGCGCTCACGAGCAAGGTTCACATGCGCTTGCCGCTGCCGCAGACCGGCGAGCAGTTGTGGAAGGGCTTCGACTCCAAGTTGCGGAACCAGATTCGGAAGGGCGAGAAGGGCGCGTTCGCGGTCGAATGGGGAGCGGCCGAACTGCTGGACGGCTTCCACGACGTGCTGTCCCAAAACATGCGCGACCTCGGCTCGCCCGTGTACGGCAAGGGGCTGTTTACCGCGATCCTGTCGGCGTTCCCCGGCGACGCGGAAATCTGCCTCGTGCGGGACGGCGCGAAACCGGTGGCCGCGGCGCTCCTGCTGCACGGCTGGGGCGTGACCGAGGTGCCGACCGCGTCCTCGCTGAAAGGGTACAACCCCAGCAACGTGAACATGCTGATGTACCACCACCTGTTGCTCCGCGCGGTGGCGCGCGGGCAGCGGGTGTTCGACTTCGGGCGCTCGACGACCGAGGGGAGCACGTTCAAGTTCAAGAAGCAGTGGGGCGCGGCCCCGTACCCGGCGGCGTGGCAGTACCGCGTGTTCGCGGGCGAGGTGGGCGACATGCGCCCGGACAACCCGCGATACCAGCGCGCGATTCGCCTGTGGCAGCGACTGCCCGTCGGCCTGACGCGCCGCGTCGGCCCGCTCGTGGTCCGCGGCATCCCGTGAGGTGATAGACTCGCTACTTGTGGGACAGGCTTCCAGCCTGTCAGTACTTGATTAGCCCCTCGTCCGGTCTGCATGACGCCTCAGTCACTACGATGGCGGCATGGACGAGCCCGCGTGT
>JAYUBA010001154.1:0-3867 GCA_043741075.1 Frigoriglobus sp. | reverse complement strand
GGGCCTTCGCTCCGCACATCGAAAGACTAACGACTCTGACCAAGCACACTGCCGTGAAAGCGCGACAGCTCGCGCCGGTATTGTGAAAGTGACCACCTCGGCCCGCCCCGGATGAATCGCGATTCGTCCGTTGACGCCGGCCGCGGGCGCAGCGAAACTGACACCTTCCCTAACCCACCCGTTCGGAGTCGAGACATGCTCAGCCTCCTCGCACACCACGCCGAAGCGTTCTTCGTGCTGGAGATTAACGGTCGCGACTACCCGGACGGCATGACGGAACATGTCATCGGTGCCGCGATGGCGATCACCGCGCTGGTCCTCATGAGCTACGGCATTTACGCCGGCATCCGCGACTACCGCCGGTGGAAGGCCAGCCCGGTTTCCGTGAAGGTCTGAGCGACCGGTACGGAGGAGATATGTCCGACCGGACCCTGTCGATTGACGGCGTGCGGGTGCCGCGGTTCCTGTACGGGACCGCGTGGAAGGAAGACGAAACGCAGCGCCTCACCGAGTTGGCGCTGCGCCAGGGCTTCCGCGGCATCGACACCGCCAACCAGCGCAAGCACTACCACGAGGCCGCGGTCGGTCGGGGCGTCGCCGCGGCGCTCGCGGGCGGCGGCGTTATCCGCGACGACCTCTTCTTGCAGACCAAGTTCACCTTCCGCGCGGGGCAGGATCACCGCTTGCCTTACGACCCGGACGCGCCTGTTCCCGCGCAGGTGGAGCAGTCGTTCGCCAGTTCCCTTCAGCACCTCGGCACCGACGGTATCGACTCGTATGTGCTGCACGGTCCCAGCACGCGGGGCGCGCTGACCGCGACCGACTGGGACGCGTGGCGGGCGATGGAAGCGATCCACGCAACCGGCCGGGCGCGGCTGCTCGGCGTCAGCAACGTCACGCTCGAACAGCTTCAGGAGTTGTGCCGCGGCGCGCGGGTTCGGCCGCGGTTCGTGCAGAACCGGTGTTACGCGGCTCGCGGCTGGGACCGCCGCATCCGCGCGTTCTGCACCGCGAACGGCATCTCCTACCAGGGCTTCTCGCTGCTCACCGGCAACCGCGACGTGCTGACCCGCCCCGAAGTCATTCGTATCGCTGCGCGGCACGGCCGCACCTCTGCCGAGATCGTCTTCCGGTTCGCGCTCGAAGTCGGCATGATCGTCCTCACCGGGACGACCGACGCCGAACACATGCGGGCCGACCTCGACGCGTTCGACTTCTGCCTGCCGGCGGAAGATGTGGCGCTCATCGAGCGCGTGGCCGGCTGATCCCCTGCGGAACGATTTGGACGGAGGCTATCGCACGCCCGACGGCGGCGTGGTAGGATTGTGTTGTCCGGTGTGCCGCTACGCCGAAGCATTCACGCCTGAACCCCGCCGACACGCCACACGAACCGACCCGTTCGGTTGTCGCTCTTCGCACGCGACGAGGAATTTGCGCATGACTCGGTCGAGGCCCCGCTGCTGGCTGGCGCTCGCGTGCCTCGCGGTCGGTGCCCCCGCGCACGCGGCGGTCCTCGTTCGCCCCGCGGCGGTCGTTCTCGACAACCCCGAATCGAGCCAGCAACTGCTGGTGAAGGCCGTCGAGCTTGGCCCCGACCTGACGCGAACCGCGAAGTACACGTCGGCGAATCCGGCCATCGCGACCGTGGACGCGAACGGACTCATCGCGCCCCGCGCCGAGGGGAAGACGGAGATTGTGGTTCAGCACGGGGCCGAATCGGTTCGCGTGCCGGTCGAGGTGCGCGGGCTGAAGCAGCCGACGCCGATCTCGTTCGAGCACCAGATTCTGCCGATCCTGACGAAGGCGAGTTGCAACTCCGGCGGCTGTCACGGCAAGGCCGAAGGGCAGAACGGCTTCAAGCTCAGCGTGTTCGGCTTCGACCCGCCGGCGGACTACCAGGCGCTCCTGATGGAGGGCCGCGGCCGGCGCTTGTTCGCGTCGTCGCCCGCGCACAGCCTGTTCGTGGGCAAGAGTACGGGCCGCGTGCCGCACGGCGGCGGGCGCAAGATCGAACCGGACGGCATCCGCTACCAGCGCCTCGTGCGGTGGATCACCGAGGGCGCGCAGTACCAGAGCGCCGCGGTGAAACCGGTCGTGTCCATCGTGGTGGAACCGGCGGGGCAAGTTCTGACCATGCGCGGCACGCAACAACTCCAGGTGACCGCCATCGACGCCGACGGCGTGCGCCGGTGCGTCACCACGGAGGCCGAGTACGAGTCGAACGCGACGACCATCGCGGGCGCGGACGGGCGCGGGTGGGTTCAGGCCGCGGACGTGCCCGGCGAAGCCGCGATCCTCGTCCGCTACATGGGCCACGTCGCGGTGTGCCGCGTGACGATCCCGCAACCGGGCGTCACGTTCCCGCGCCCGCCGGAAGCCAACTTCATCGACAAACTCGTGTGGGACCGGTTGACCGTCCTGGGCATCGCGCCGACCGAGATTGCGGACGACGCCACGTTCCTCCGCCGCGTCCACCTCGACACCATCGGCACGCTTCCCACCGCGGAGGAAGCGCGGGCGTTCCTCGCGAGCAAGGAGCCGAACAAGCGGGCGAAGCTGATCGACGCGCTGCTGGAGCGGCCGGAGTACGCGGACTTCTGGGCGCAGAAGTGGTCGGACATCCTGCGCGTGGACCGCGACGCGATCAACGCCGCCGGCGCGGTCGCGATGACGCGCTGGCTGCGAAAGTCGTTCGCCGAGAACAAGCCGTACGACCGCATGGCGCGCGAAGTCCTCACCGCGCAGGGATCGACCGCGGCGGAAGGCCCGGCCGCGTTCTACAAGGTTCTCGGCACGCCCGAAATCATGAGCCGGTCGGTGAGTCAGGTGTTCCTCGGCGTCCGCATCGAGTGCGCGCAGTGTCATCACCACCCGTCGGAGAAATGGGGGCAGGACGACTACTTCGCGCTCGCGGGCTTCTTCAGCGGCGTGGGGCGGAAGAACCTGCCGACCGGTGTTGAGGCGATCTTCGCGACCGTGGGCAAAGACCTAGATCATCCGCGCACGAAGAAGCCCGTCGCCACGAAAGCACTTGGCGCGGCGGTGGCCGATTTCACCAACGTACACGACAGGCGGCGCGTGTTCGCCGACTGGATGACGGCCCCGGAGAACGCGTTCTTCGCGACCGCCGCCGCCAACCGCATCTGGGCGCACTACTTCGGCCGCGGCCTGGTGGAACCGCTCGACGACATTCGCGCGACCAACCCCGCGAGCAACGAGCCGCTCATGCGCGACCTCGCGAAGCACCTCCGCGACGGCAAGTACGACATGAAGGCGTTCACGCGCACGGTCCTGAACTCGCGCGTGTACCAACTCAGTTCGCTTACGAACGCGTCGAACGCGAAGGACGAGCAGAACTTCTCGCACGCCGTTCCGCGCGCGATGCCGGCCGAGGTGCTGCTCGACGCCATCAGCCAGGTGACCGGCGCGCCGGAGAAGTTCAACGGCTGGCCGGAGGGCGTGCGGGCGATTCAGGTGTGGGACAACCGGATGCCGTCGTACTTCCTGAAGATCTTCGGCCGCCCGGTCCGCGCGACGGTGTGCGAGTGCGAGCGGAGCAACGAGCCGAGCATGGCGCAGGCGCTGCACCTGATGAACTCGTCGGAGATTACGGCGAAGGTCGGTGCCCGCGGCGGCGTCGCGCGCAGGCTCGCGGACTCGAAGAAGACGCCGACCGAGATCGCGGACGAGTTGTTCCTGGCAACGATCGCCCGCCTCCCGACCGACGCGGAGCGGGCCGCCGTGCTGAAGACGTTCGACGGTGCCGACCGCCGCGAGGTGGTCGAAGACCTGCTCTGGTCGCTGCTGAACAAGCGCGAGTTCGTTTACAACCGCTAACTTTGTGGGGTGGGCCTCTGGCCTGCCAAA
>JAYUBA010001153.1:0-12298 GCA_043741075.1 Frigoriglobus sp. | reverse complement strand
CATAACGAGCTCCGAACTCTCAGATCAGACTAACAGCCCGATGGGTAGGGGACGAGTCAGCACACATTATTGAGCATCTTTCACGCCGCCGTAATAATGACGCCGCTCTCGATGAGTTTGTGGTATTCGGCGACGGTGAAGCGACGCGTGGACATGCGGGAACCTCCTGGCGGTGTTGTACCACACCCGGCGCGATCCCCTCAACCCGGTTTGACGAGCCGCCGAACTACTCCCCCGCGCCGGTTTCCGGAGCGAAGCCGCGGCGCATCTGGTTCTCGGTGATCGTCCGCGGCAGCACGAACTGCAACAGGTAGTCCGGACCGCCGGCCTTCGACCCGATCCCGCTCAGCTTGAACCCGCCGAACGGCTGGCGGTCCACCAGCGCGCCCGTGCATTTGCGGTTGATGTACAGGTTGCCCACGCGGAACTTACGCTTCACCTTTTCCAGGTGGCTCGGGCTGCGGCTGTAACACCCGCCCGTCAGCGCGTAACGCGTGCCGTTCGCGATGCGGAGCGCGTCGTCCAGGTCTTTGGCGCGAATCACCGACAGCACCGGGCCGAAGATTTCGTCCTGGGCGATGCTCGCGTCCTCCGGCACGTCGGCGAAGATCGTCGGCGGAACGAAGTGCCCCTGCTCCGCGAGCGCGCCGAGGTCGGTCTGGTGCGCGAGCCTCGCTTCCTTCTTGCCGGTCTCGATGAACGTCAGGATGCGGGCGCGGGCCTCCGCGTCGATCACCGGGCCGAGCGAGCAACCGGGGTCGTCCGCGGCCTTCACCGCGAGCGACTTCGTCGCTTCCACGAGGCGCGCCAGGAACTGGTCGTAGATGCCGTCGAGGACGATCGCGCGCGACCCGGCCGAGCACTTCTGCCCGCCGTAGCCGAACGCCGAATCGACCACGCCCTTCACCGCCTCGTCGAGGTCGGCGTCGGCGTCCACGATGATCGCGTTCTTCCCGCCCATCTCCGCGATCACCTTCTTCACGAAGTTCTGGCCGCCCGGCGTGCGGCTCGCCTGCTCGTTGATGAGCAGCGCCACCTTCAGCGACCCCGTGAACGCGATCAGCGCGACATCCGGGTGTTGGACGAGCGCCGGGCCGATCTCCTCGCCGTCGCCGGGCAGGAAGTTCGCGACGCCCGGCGGCACGCCCGCGGCTTGCAGGCACTCCATCAGCTTCGCGCCGATGATGCCCGACTGCTCCGCCGGCTTCAGGATGACCGTGTTACCGGCGACGAGCGCCGCGGTCGCCATGCCGGTGAGGATGGCGAGCGGGAAGTTCCACGGCGCGATGATGACCGACACGCCGCGCGGTTCGTAGAAGTAGCGGTTGTCTTCGCCCGGCACGTCGCGGTGTTGCGGCTTGCCAAGTTCCATCATTTGGCGGGCGTAGTATTCGCAGAAGTCGATGGCTTCGGACACGTCGGCGTCGGACTCGCGCCACGGCTTGCCGGTCTCGAACACGATCCACGCGGACAGCTCGAAGCGCCGCTTGCGGAACTGCTCGGCCAGCCGCCGGAGCAGGCCGGCGCGCTCTTCGACGCTCGTGTCGCGCCAAGGGTCGAACGCCTTGAGCGATGACGCGACGGCCGCGTTCGCGGCGGCCACGTCCGCCATCGCGACTTCGCCGATGATCTCACTCGTGCGCGACGGGTTCTCGCGCTTCATCCACTTGCCGACGGCGTAGGGCCGGTTGTCGATGATGAGCGGGTACGAGCGGCCGAACTCGGTGCGCACCTGATCGAGCGCGGCCTTCATCGCGACGCGGTTCGCCTCCAACGCGAAGTCGGTGAGAGGGTCGTTCTGGAACGCAAGACCCACCCCCCTAGCCCCCCTCCCTGAAGGGAGGGGGGGACAAGATACCGGTCCCTCTTGTTCCCCCCTCCCTTCAGGGAGGGGGGCTAGGGGGGGGGGTTCTTGGACGTGGTCATTGGGATTCATCAACAGCACCTCTTCCGACAAGCCTTCGGTGAAGCCCTGGCGCAGGAACGAGTCGTTCGACGAGTTCTCCAGCAACCGGCGCACGAGGTACGCCATGCCGGGCAGCAGTTGACCGTAAGGCGTGTAGATGCGGACGCGGTGGCCGAGCGACTGGATCGCCTCCTTGATCGCGTCGGCCATGCCGTAGAGCATCTGGAACTCGTACCGCCGCGGCGGCACCTTCAGCCGTTCGGCGACCGCCATCGCGTGCGCGATGCTGCGGACGTTGTGCGACCCGAACGCGGGGATCAGCCAATCGACGTTCGCGAGCAGGAACTCCGTTAGCTTCTCGAAGTTCGCGTCGGACTGCCACTTCTTCGTGAACACCGGCACCGGCCAGTGGTTCTGCGCCGCGATCACCGTCTCGTAGTCCCAGTACGCGCCCTTCACCAGCCGTATCCACACCGGGCACTTGCGGACGGCCTTCGCCCATTCCAGCAGCGCGCGGAGGTCAGCTTCCGTGTCCTTCAGGTACGCCTGAATCGCGATCCCGACGTGCGGCCAGTTTTGGAACTCCGGCTCGGTGAGGATGTCGCGGAAGATGCGGAGTGTCACGTCCTTGAAGCTGTGCTGCTCCATGTCGAAGTTGACGAACGCCCCGGTCTGCTTCGCGAGCGCGAGAATGGGCCGCAGTCGCCGGCAGACGGCGCGCGAGGTGCCGTCCGGGTCGATCGGGTCGAACTGGCTGAAGAGCGCGGACAGCTTCACCGACACGTTCACGCGCGGGATCGGGCCGCGGTCGTCGCGGTCGATGAGCGGTTCCTCCGGCAGCGCGTTCACCTCGCGCGTGAGGCCGTGTAGCAGGTCGAGGTACTGCTTCTGGACGTGGTCGGCTTCGGCCTCGGTGATGGTGGCTTCGCCGAGCAGGTCGATGGTGAACGCGAGCCGCCGGTTGCGCATCGCGCGGACCGCTTCGACCGCTTCGCCGACGTTCGACCCGGCGATGAACTTCCGGGCCATCTGCTTCGCGCCGGTCTGCGACGCGAACGCCAAGCCCCGGCCGAGGATGCCGCTGTTGGGGATGAGCTTCGTGCCCCACCGCGCCCACCACGGGAGTTCGTCCTTCGCTTCGTTAAGATATTCGCGTAGGTGGCGCGACACCTCCGCGGGCCGCTTCAGGTACGGGAGCGTATCGACGAAGCGGAATAGCTGGACTTTGAGGGCCGGGTCGTGCATCCCCAGGCCCATGAGCTTGTCTTCGAGCCAGGCGCGCGTGAACAGCACCGGCCCTTGGCGGTCGAGCCGGGCGAAGATTTCGCGGCCGTACTGCCGCGTGCGGGTGTCGAGGTCGTTGTGCATTCGGGTTTTCTCTTGGCCCTCTCCCCTTGCGGGAGAGGGTGGTCGGCGCTTCGCCGACCGGGTGAGGGGTGCGCCGAGTTCCGCGGACCACGCGAAGCTCACTTCGCGCGCGAAACTTACCCCTCACCCGGTCTTCAGACTCGCCACCCTCTCCCGCAAGGGGAGAGGGCAAAACCAAAGAAGCTCCGGTCGCGTACGCTCCCGGCTCGCCAAGTCGAGTGAGACCGTGTACCATTCACCCGATCATTCCACTCGTCATTCGGTGCCCAGATGGTGATCGACAAGATCGGCCGGTTCACGATCCTCGGGACGCTCGGCAGCGGCGCCCACAGTAGCATTTTACACGTCCGCCGGGCGGACGATGACCGCGAATACGCCCTCAAGATGGTCGCCATCGACTCCAAAGACGACCTGAAATACCTGGAGCAGGCGAAGCACGAGTTCCGCGTCGGTCAAATGCTCAACCACCCCAATTTAGTCAAGGTACATGCGTTCGAGACCGAGGGCGGGTGGTTTTCCGGGCCGAAGAAGGCGAAGCTGCTGCTCGAATACGTCCGCGGCAAGACGATGGACGTGCTCCCGCTCCAGCGGATGGCGAAGCTCGCCCGCATCTTCGAGCGGATCGCCGACGGCCTCACCCACATGCACAAGCAGGGCGTCTACCACGCCGACATGAAGCCGAACAACCTGATCCTGGAGCGCGGCACGCGGGTGAAGGTGCTCGACTACGGCCTCGCGTGGGTGAAGGGCGAGCCGAAGGACCGCGTGCAGGGCACGCCCGAATACATGGCCCCGGAAACGGTGTCGCACAAGCTCATCAACGAGCGCACCGACATCTACAACTTCGGCGCGACGATGTACCGGCTCGTCACGCTCGCGCTGCCGCCGTGCTGGGCGACCGGTGAGGACGCCCTGCCGATGGACAACAAAATCTTCAAGGAGCACCTCAAGCCGGTGAAGACCGCGAACCCGATGGTGCCCGACGGGCTGGCCGACCTGATCCACAAGTGCCTCCAGCCGAACGCGACCAAGCGGCCGGAGCGCATGAGTCAGGTGCAGGGCACGCTCGACCAGCTCGCCGACGAGGCCGCCGCCAAGCTCGACCCGGCCGAGTTGGAGGAGTGAAGCCAGAGAGGACAGAGGACAGTGGACAGAGAGGACAGAGGAGGCAGCCACAGATAACACAGGAGAGCACAGACAAAACCGAAGAGAAGGCAGCCACAGATAACGCAGAAGAACGCAGATTAAGACAGCAGCACATTGAATGGAATTGCTCGCGCCTTCGCTTCGGTTTTATCTGCGTTCTTCTGCGTTATCTGTGGCTGCCTTCTCTGCCACTGTCCTCTCTGTCCTCTGCCTTCGAGGTTCCTGTGATTCCCGAATCGTGGCTGGCGGACCGGTGCGGCGCGGTCGAGGTGTCCGGCGTCCGCAAGATCTTCGAGCTGGGCAAGTCGCTCACGAACCCGGTGAACCTGAGCATCGGGCAGCCGCACTTCGACGTGCCGGAACCGCTGAAGGCCGCCGCGAAGGCCGCCATCGACGCCGGGCACAACGGCTACACCGTCACCCAGGGCATCCCCGAACTGCTCGCCGCCCTCCGCGCCGACGTGCGGGCGCGCTTCCCCGGTCAGGACCGCGACGTGATCGTCACCAGCGGCACCAGCGGCGGGTTGCTGCTCGCGCTGCTCGCGACGGTCAACCCCGGCGACGAGGTGGTGACCGCCGACCCGTACTTCGTCGCGTACCCGAACGTGGTCGCGGTCGCCGGCGGGCGCATGGTCACCGTGGACACCTACCCGGACTTCCGCCTCGACCTGAACCGGCTCGCCGACGCGATCACCCCGCGCACGAAGGCGGTGCTGCTGTCCACGCCGTCGAACCCGACCGGCGCGGTCATCGACGCGGCCACCCAGAAGGAACTCGCGGACCTGTGCCGCGCCCGCCGCGTGCTGCTCGTCAGCGACGAAATCTACCGCGCGTTCCAGTACGACGTCCCGCACGTCAGCCCGGCGACCTTCGACCCGAACGTGCTGGTGGTGGAGGGGTTCGGCAAGACGTACGGCATGACCGGGTGGCGGCTCGGCTGGGCGCACGGCCCGACGCGCCTGATTCAGGAGATGGCGAAGTTCCAGCAGTTCACGTTCGTGTGCGCGCCGAGCATCGTGCAGCACGCCGGCGTCGCGGCGCTCAACTACGACGCGTCCGGCATCGTCGCGGACTACCGGCGCAAGCGGGACTTGCTGGTCGCGGGTCTGAAGGACGATTACGAGTTCGCGGTGCCGGGCGGCGCGTTCTACCTGTTCCCGAAAGCGCCGTGGGGCACCGGCACGGAGTTCGTCACGGCGGCGATCGCGCGCAACCTGCTCATCATTCCGGGCGGCGTGTTCAGCGGGCGCGACACGCACGTCCGCATCTCGTACGCGGCGAGCGATGAGACGCTGCACCGCGGCATCGAGATCATGCGGACGCTGGCGCGGCGGTGAGGGTACTCTTGCCCTCTCCCCTTGCGGGAGAGGGTGGCGAGGCTTGGCGAGCCGGGTGAGGGGCGCTGAGCACAAGGGCCGAGAGTTAGCAATTCGTGTGGAGCGACGTTCACCCCTCACCCGGCGGCGAAGCGCCGCCACCCTCTCCCGCAAGGGGAGAGGGCAAAACCAGAACTCCCGTCGCTCGCGCTCCGGGTTCGCCGAGCAGTGCCTTCCCCCATTGAACCGCCCGCCCGCGGCGCACTAGATTGGAGCGTGTGCGTCTCGTGCAGGAGGTGTCGCCGTGCCCGCCCCGCTGTTGGTGGAACTGTACGACCGGCTGCCGGAGTTCCGGCCCGGCGACGACGAGGACCTGTGGGCCGCCGGCGCGCACGAGGCGGTGCGCGAGTTCCGCGCCGCCGTCCGCGACCGCTACACCGAGGGCACCCTCCAGCGGGTGCTCGTCGCCGCCGACGAGGTGAAGGCGCGGCGGGCCGCGGCGCTCGCCATCGGCCTGACCGGCACGCCCGCGTCGGCCCCGGCCGCCGCCGCGGCGCTCCGCGACGAAGACCCACTCGTGCGGCGGTTCGCGAGCGATTCGCTGTGGGAATTGTGGTTCCGCGGCGGCACGAGCGAGCAGAACGACCGGCTCCGCGAGGCCGCCCGCGAGCCGAACGCGGTCAAGGCCCGCATCGAACTGGACGACCTCGTGCGCGCCGCCCCGGCGTTCGCCGAGGCGCGCAACCAGCGGGCCATCTGGTACTTCAAGCGCGGCGAGTTCGCCCGCGCGGTGGAGGACTGCGAGGCGGTGCTGCAACTGAACCCGCACCACTTCGGGGCCGCCGCCGGGCTGGGCCAGTGCCTGCTCAAGCTGAACCGCCCGCGGGCCGCGCTCCGCGCCTTCCGCCGCGCGCTCGACATCAACCCCGACCTCGACCTGCACGACACCGTCCGCGGGCTGGAACAGGCGGAGGGGGAGTAGTTACCATACCAATGCCGCTATTCGCCGTGAGCGCCGACCCGTTCATCGCGGTCGGCCTGATGCTCCTGGCCGTCGCCATCGGCGCGGCGGTGGTCGCCAACATCATGATGTCCGTTGCCCGTGCGGTGAACGGGCACGTCGGTCGGCACTGGAAGAAGGCGACCGTTCTCACCCGCCCGATGCTCAACTGGGAGCGGGTGAACCTGTTCCTCGCCCTCGAGGCGCTCCGCGACGCCACGCCCGACGCCGCCCCCGTCATCAGCCTCGGCTACCACAACGAGCTGACCTCCGCGCTCACCGCGAACGCGTCGCGCAAGGCGCCGGTCGAGTACACGGTGCGGGCCACGTCGCTCACCACGTCCACGAAGGTGATCGTGTGCGGGCTGTACCGGCTCGCGCCGCCGGGGCTGCCGCCGTTCGTCGCGCTGCTCTCCCGCACCGCGCTCGAGGTGATGGCCGCGACGCCCGAAGCGGCCCAGGCCGCGCTCGACCGCGTCCTCTCCGAAGCGGCCAAGCGGAACGTGTACCGCGGGCAGGTGCTCGTCGTCGAGCAGGCCGGCTACGCTCCGACCGGCGACGGCGAGCGCGACTTCCAGATTCAGTTCCACGACATGCCGACCGTCGCCCGCGACGAGATCATCCTGCCGGAGGAAGTGCTGCAGGTGGTCGAGCGGAACGTGATCGGCCTGCTCACCCACGCCGACACGCTCCGCCGGGCGGGCCGCTCGACGCGGCACGGCGTCCTGTTCCACGGCCCGCCGGGCGTGGGCAAGACGCTGGTCACCAAGTACCTCGCCCGCGCGTGCCCCGCGTACACCGTCATCCTGCTCTCCGGCCGGCAACTGCGGCTGGTGCGCGAGTCGTGCGTACTCGCCCGCCTCTTACAACCGGCGCTCGTCGTCATCGAGGACGTGGACTTGATCGCGGCCGACCGGAGCCAGAACTTCGACACGACCTTGCTGCACGACCTGATGGACGAGATGGACGGGCTGGGGGCGAAGGCGGACGTGATCTTCCTGCTGACGACCAACCGCCCGCGGATGCTGGAAGCGGCGCTCGCGGCGCGGCCGGGGCGGGTCGATCAGGCGGTGTACTTCCCGCTGCCGGACCGCGACTGCCGCCGCCGGCTGTTCGCGCACTTCGCCGTCGGCCTGGACCTGTCGGCGACGGACGTGGAGCCGCTGCTCGACCGCACCGACGGGGCGAGTCCGGCGTTCATCGCGGAACTGTTCCGCAAGGCGGCGCTGATGGCCGCGGAGCGCGGCGAGCGGTCGGACCCGCTGAAGGTGACCTCGGCCGACTTCGCGGCGGCGGTGCGCGAGCTGGTCGAGTTCGGCGGCGTTCTGACGCAGCAGTTGCTCGGCTACCGCACCGACCCGGACGCGGGCGGGCGCAACCTCGGCTTCGGGCCGACGTGACGCCGGCTCGGCGCGTCGGTCGCCGCCATCGAGTGGGTCCATCAGAGAACCGAAATCCTCCTGAAGGTGCTCACCCACACGATCATGCTCCTCGTCCCACCGAGGATTTCTACGTAGCACCTTTGCGGGAGAGGGCCAGAAGAATACCCCTCGACTTATGGCACACGAACGAAAGCGACGTGGCCCCGGCGCTCGAGATGCAAAACACGTGGTGCGGACCGCCGGGACCACGCCAAACCATTCTACACGCCCGGGAACCCGCACCGGTAACTCGGGAGCGCTCACAATGGCGAACTGGCTGTTCAAGGAAGAACCGGGCACGTACAGCTTCGCCGACCTCCAGCGCGACGGTTCCACCGCCTGGACCGGCGTGACCAACGCGCTCGCGCAGAAGCACTTGCGCGCGGTGAAGACGGGCGACCGCGTGTTCTTCTACCACACCGGCGACGAGAAGGCGGTCGTGGGCGTGATGGAGGTGACCGCCGACCCCACGCCCGACCCGGCCGACGAGACCGGCAAGCGCGTGGCCGTAACGGTCGAACCGGTGCGGGCGCTGAACGCGCCCGTGACGCTCGCCGCGATCAAAGCAGACAAGGCGTTTGCGCTGTGGGAACTGGTGCGCCAGTCGCGGCTGTCCGTGATGCCGGTGCCGGACGATCTGTGGGCGAAGGTGGAGCGGATGGGCGACGGTTGAGCCGAACGCGCCGCGCCTCCCAACCCGCCGGAAGCCCGCCGTCGCTCAAGATGGCCTTTTTCGCGCGGCCGCGCGCCGCTATCAATCACTGCCGGTCGTAGTGTACACGCTATCATAACGCCGGCTCCCGTGATAGCCGCTCGCACCGCCGCTCACCCATGTCCGACCCACTCACCGACCGCCTCCCGCCGCAGAACCGCGACGCCGAACGCGGCGTCCTCGGCGGCATCCTCCGCGACCCGGACACGCTGCCCGGCGTGCAGCAGATCATCGTCGCGGACAACTTCTACTTCGACGCGCACCGGAAGATTTACCAGGCGCTGTGCGAGCTGAGCAACGAGAGCCAGCCGATCGACCTCGTGCTGCTCTACGACCGGCTGCGCAAGAACAAGCAACTCGAGGACGTGGGCGGGCAGGCGTACCTCGTCGATATGTGGGAGGCGGTGCCGACCGGCGCGAACGCCGAATACCACGCGAAGCTCGTGCGCGACACCGCGATGATCCGCGGGCTGATCCACGCGAGCAACGAGATCCTGCGCGACTCCTACGACCACACGCAGTCGGCCGACGAACTCGTCGCGCAGGCCGAGCGGAAGATCATGGAGATCGCGAAGTCGAGCATGGTCGGCGAGACGAAGTCGCTGGCCGAGGTGGTGAGCGACGCGTTCACCCGCCTGGACTCGCGCATCGGCAAGGACAACTTGGCGATCAGCGGCATGGCGAGCGGCTACGTGGACCTGGACAACATCACCGCGGGCCTGCAAAACTCCGAACTCGTCATTATCGCGGCCCGACCGTCGGTCGGCAAAACGGCCTTCGCCCTCAACGTGGTCCGCAACATCGTCACCGAGCAGGACGCGAACGGGCACTCCCCGGTGGTGCTGTTCTTCAGTCTCGAAATGGCCCGCATCGAGTTGGCCGAGCGTCTGCTGTGCTGCCAGTCGCGGGTGGACAGCCACAAGGTGCGCAAGGGGCACCTGAACTCGGACGACATTCAGAAGCTGATGGACGCGGGCGACGTGTTGCGGAAGGGCCGGCTGTACATCGACGACACGCCCAGCCGCACGATGATCCAGATCGCCGCGAGCTCCCGGCGGCTGATGAAGAAGCACGAGAAGGAGGGCGGGCTGAAGCTGGTCGTGATCGACTACCTACAGCTCATCGAGCCGGAGAACCGCCGCGACCCGCGTCAGGAACAGGTGGCGCAGATCAGCCGGCGGCTGAAGTTCCTGGCCCGCGAACTCTTAATCCCGGTGATCGCGCTGGCGCAGGTGAACCGCGCGTCCGAGGACCGCCAGGACCACAAGCCGCGGCTCTCCGACCTTCGCGAATCGGGGTCGATCGAGCAGGACGCCGACACCGTGATGATGCTGCACCGGCCGGGCAAGTTCGACGGCACGCAGGACGACAACATTCTGGAAATCATCATCGCGAAGCAGCGGAACGGCCCGACCGGCGACATCACGCTGACGTGGCGGAAGGAGTACAACCGCTACGAGAACTACATCGCCGATGTCGGCATGCTGCCTTTGCCAGACCGGACGCCGGCGCAACTCCGATAACCGCTACGAGAACTACATCGCCGACGTCGGCATGGGCGGGCGCGTGTGAGGCCGCCGTTGCGAGCGCGGCCCGTTGCCGTTCGACCCGATGACGAGCAAGACCCTGCTCGCACTAGACGTGTAGCCGGTGGGTAGAACCTGTACCTCGTTCGCGGCGAGTGGTACACTGTATAACAGAACCTGACCTGCCCGGAGGCCCGCGATGACACCCGCCACCCAACCGCGCCGCAGTTCGGAAGAAGTTGACCAACTCGGCCAAGCGATCTTCGAACGCCGCGTGCGGCCACTTCTCACGCCCGAAGACGACGGCAAGTACGTCGCCATCGACATCGGCACCGAAGAGTACGAGATCGATGGCATCGACTGGAACGCCATCGAACGGTTGATCGCCCGCCGACGGGGCGCTGAGATTTGGGTCATGCGGTTCGGGAAGCCTTACCGGATGAGCTACCGGCTGAGGTTCGGTCAATGATTCGTGGAACAGTGAACGCCCGGCGCGAGGGCATCGTCCCGCTTCGCCTACGCGGGCCAACCGGCGCCGAGTGCGACGTGGATGCGGTGATCGACACGGGGTTCACCGCGTCGCTGACGCTGCCGCCCGCGGTCATTTCCGCACTCAACCTGCCGTTCCAGTCACCCGTCCGCATCCGACTCGGTGACGGCACGGTTGGTCAGTTCGATGTCTACGACGCGGAAGTCGAGTGGGACGGCGCGTGGCTCGCGATTCGAGTCACGGAGATCGATGCCGACCCGCTGCTCGGGATGAGTCTTCTCGCCGGGCATGAGGTGTTCATCGAGTTCGTGCCCGGCGGCGTGGTGGACATCAGCCGGCTGCCCTGAGCCTCTCACTTCCCCAGCACCGCGGGCGCGGAGGCTTGCGCGTGCTTGGCGTCGTGGCCGGTGTACGCGCCGAAGTCGTTGAAGAACAACCGCTTCGCCAGCCGGTAGAACACGTTCTTCTCCGGCACCTCCGCCCGCGGGTTGTACTGCGACGTGCGCGGCGTCATCGCGCCCAACTCGGCGAGCGCGGTTTGACGCGCGGTCGCGTCCTTGGCCCCGTGCGCTTCCACCAGTTTCTTCAGCAGGTCCGGGCGCTCCAGCACGATGCACCCGCGCGTCGTCTCGGCCGCGAGCTTGCGGAAGTCCGCCAGGAACGCCGACTTCAAGAACTTGTCTTTCAGAGGGCGCGCGTCGGTCGTGCCGTGAATAGATTCGGTGCTGAACTGCACGATCGGGCACGGCTCGATGTCGCCCCACGGGTTGATGTGGTGGCTAATTCCCGTAGCCGCCGGGCACAGCGCCTTGCCCTCGCCGTCGTGGTACGCGTCGATGACGACGATCGGCTTCTTCGCCCGCATCTCGACCACGAACTTCCGCGCCCGGAGCGCCTGCTCCGGACTGAGGCACAGGTCCGGGTTCGGGTTCGGTCCCATCGGCCGGTAGACGTGGAACCAGGTGTACAGCACGCCCATTTCCACCAGCCGGTCGATCCACTCTTCGCGCAGCAGGTCGTCGATATTCGTCCGCGCGAGACTCGTGCAGACGCCGGTGAACACGCCCGCGTCGAGCGCGTTGTGAAGCCCCTGCATCGTCTTGCTCAGCACCCCGCCGCGGCCCCGGCGCTCGTCGGACACGATCTCCGTGCCTTCGACGGAGATGAGCGGCGTCACGTTCCCCAGCCGCCACATCTGCTTCGCCCGCTCCGGGGTGATGAAGTGGCCGTTGGTGAAGATTTGGAAGTAGCAGTCCGGGTGCTCGGCGAGCATGTCCAGCAGGTGCGGGTGCATGAACGGCTCGCCGCCGACGATGCCGAAGAACACGTTCCCCATCTGCTTCGCCTCGCGAATCAGCTTGTGGAACGCGTCCGGCTTGATCGTCTCCTGCTTCATGCTCACATCGACCCAGC
>JAYUBA010001152.1:0-3876 GCA_043741075.1 Frigoriglobus sp. | reverse complement strand
CCTGCTGCTGCGCCGTCCGCCGGGCCGCGAAGCCTATCCGGGCGATGTGTTCTATCTCCACTCCCGCCTGCTGGAGCGAGACGGGCACGCTCCACTTTTTCACGGGGTCGCCGCTGACATCCCAGCCGCGCAGTTTCATCTCGCCGGGCTTGGTGCCGGAAAGCTGGATCATCCACTTACCATCGCCCGAAACGGTGCTGGTGCCGATGGTATCCGGTTCTCCGAACGGCTCGCCGACGGTCTGCCAGCGGTTGTCGCGGACTTCGTAGCGCTGGGGTTGGCCACCATGTGGTGGGATCTGCATCCATCGTTGCCCTGGAAGAGAAAACAGATTTCCGACGTTCACATCGAGAGTCGCGTCCGGGCCAGGAATCTGCCTTGGAGCCGTGGCAGCGAAATCCCAAAGTTGATGCCTGGTGAGGTTGGTCTCTTTCAAGAGATCATAAGTTCGGAGCATGAGGCGGTTCGAACGGGGGTCGATTTGCGGGCACGTGTGGTAGTGTGGTGACGGATACGCCTTGGCCGGTTCCAAGGGCGAAAGCTCTTTCGGCTCAGCCTCAGACAAATCCCAGAAGCGGACGAAGCCTAGTGCATTGCCGACGATGGCACGGTTGCCATCGCTGCTGAAAGCGACTTGGCTTGCCCCGGAACCCGTCTGATCCAGCCAAGCGACGAACTTTGGTTCGGCACCGTCGATCCGCCAAAGAGCGGTTGAATTGTTAGAACCGGTGAGCCAGCGGCCGTCGGGGGAAAGAACAGAACTGCCATCACCGATTCCTTTAACATCGAACCGCTTCTTCGACTTCCCCGCCGCGATGTCCCACAATTCGAGGTGATCCTTCACCCACAGCGCCAGCACCTTGCCGTCGTCGCGCACGGCCCGTGGGTACTCTTTCGGTTCCAAGGGGATGGACAGTTCCACATCATCGACCAGTTTCGCCGCCTTGATCGTCGCCCGGCGGAGCTTGCCTTCGGCGCTGGCGTAGATCATCTGGTTGGCCTGGGTGGCGAAGACCGGCCAGCCTGTGACCGGGAACTTGTCTGTCACCAGTTTCGGTGTACCGCCGTTCCAATCGAACAACGAAACCGAACCTGTGGAATTAATCCAGACTGCCAACGTCGAATTCGATTCTAGAGCCGTAGCTCGCGTACCTGTTTGATGATACCATTCTGTGGTATCTTTGTTGTCAATTTTGATGGTGGAAAATTCGGGTTCTGGACCGGACAGGTCGATCATCCGCGTTCCGTTCCCGTTGCCCTGCAAGCCCACGATCAACCGCTGACCGTTAAGCGAAAACTGCAGGGAAGTAACATTCTGCAGCCAACTTCCGGTCCAGCGACTTCGCCATTTCGGGGTCTGGGTCGCCATGTCCCAGATGATGAGGTGATCGCGGTCTCCACTACCATCATTGCCAGTGGCGGCGAACTTGCCATCCGAGCTGATCGCCACGGACGCGATAGTGGCCCAATGCCGCCGGGCGTGGGTGCCGATGACGGCGACCAACTCCTTCGGCTGCCAGTCGAAGCGCTCCTCCTTCGGGATCGCGTTCGGGTCGAGCTTGTCGAACGGCGATTGCCCGAGCGGAATGGCCTCCGGCGGCGTCCACTTCGGCAGCGGGTCGGGCTTCTTCGGCCCGGACGTGATCGTCTTGCCGTCCACCTCGATCTTCGACCCCTCCGGTACTCGCAACTCCGTGACGCTGCCGTCCTTGTTCGTGATCTTGATGACGACGACCCCGGCCGCGACCGCCGCCAGGAGCGCGAGCAGACCGGCCGCGACCGCCACCCGCCACTGGGGCTTCCGCGGACGCACGACCGGCGCCTCGCGCGGCTCGTCGCGCTCCCCGGTCCGGGACGCGGGGGGCACCGACGCCTCGGTCGCGTCGATGTCGGCCCACGGGTCGGGCGGGGCGTCGGCCACCAGAGGTGCCACCGGGGCCGGGCCGCCCAGCGGGATCGCGACGAGGGTCGCGCCCAGCCCGGCCTCGATCATCCGCAGCGCGCCGGCCGCCGCCTCCGCGGTCGCCGGTCGGTCGGCCGCACCCTTCGCCAGCAGGCGCATCGTGAGCGCGTCCAGTTCCGGCGGCACCGCCGGGTTCCGGTCCGCCGGCCCCGGCGGCGTCTCGGTCGCCACCGCGATCAGCACGCCGGTCACGCTCGGCGCGCGGAACGGGACCCGGCTGGCGAGCATCTGGTACAGGACGACGCCGAGGCTGAACAGGTCGGTGCGGGCGTCCACCCGCTCGCCGCGGGCCTGCTCCGGCGACATGTACGCGGGCGTGCCGACCACCGCCCCGGTTTGGGTCACGGCCTCGTCGCCGGCCTCCTCCCCGCCGGCCGCCGCCCGCGCCAGGCCGAAGTCGAGGAGCTTCACCCGCCGGCCCGTGCCCTCCAGCCACACGTTGCCCGGCTTCACGTCGCGGTGAACCAGCCCGGTCTCGTGCGCCGCGGCCAGCCCGGCGGCGATCTCGCGGGCGATGCGCACGGCCTCGCCCACCGGCACCTGCGGGTTCGCCCGGAGCGCGTCGGCGAGGCTCTGCCCCCTGAGCAGCGGCATGGCGAGGAACGGCACCCCGCGGTCCTCGCCGACCTGGAAGATGGCGGCGACGTGGTCGTGCTCGACCGCCGCCTGGGCGCGGGCCTCGCGGAGGAACCGGGCCTTCGCGGTCGGGCTGGCGGCGAACTCCGGGAGCATCACCTTGAGCGCCAGCCGGCGGCGGAGGGCCGGGTCTTCGGCGCTGAACACGGCCCCCATCCCGCCGGCGCCGATGGCGGCGAGGACGCGGTACGGGCCGAGCCGGCCGATCTCGTCGGGCTGCTGCGGCGGGGCCAGGAACGGGTACGCGGCGGTGGCCGCGGGCGGGTCGAACTGGGTCGCGTCGGCCGTCGGGTCGCTCGGGGCGTCGGCCAGATTGGCCCGCGTCTCGCCGGGGTCCGGCGGGGCGTCGAGCGGGACGGCGGCACCGCACTTCGGGCACTTCGCCTGGGTCATGCCCGGCGGGGGCGCGGCCTTCAGGGTCAGTACGGCGCGGCACGACGGGCAGGTGACGGCGGTGACCGGCATGGGCGGACCCTGAGGGGAATACGAGCGTCCATTATGTCGCCACCGAACCGGCCGGGCAACCGAAAACCGGCGCGGCGGTCCGGGCCGCGGTTCCGCCCGCGCGGGTCGTAGTCGCGCATCGCGGTCGCCCCCCGCCCCTCCCGTTCGCCCCCTCCTCATACGATATGCTTCACGGCGGGCGGGTTTCACGCGGAAACGGCATCCGGTCGCGCCCGATCGGCGGAAAATGACCGGACCGTTCACCCGGACCGGTTCGTCGGGTACACTATCGCGGGTGCGACGGTCATTCCCGGCGGGGCGCGGGGGAACCTGCGGTTCCGTTTCACATCCTTTAATCGAAGGGGACAGTCATGCGGGCGCGGATTCTTGCGGCGGTACTGGTACTGGTCGGGGCGGGCGGGCTGACGCGGGCGCAGGACAAGCCGCTGGAGCGGGCCGACCTGGACAAGCGGGTGGTCGGCGCGGCGTACGAGACCGCGGTGATGGGCACGGACATCTTCAACAAGGGCAACCACGAGGGCTGCTTCCGGTTGTACCAGGGCACGCTCATGGGCGTGGCCCCGCTGCTGGACCACCGGCCGAAGCTCCAGGCGACGGTGAAAATGCGGCTCGAGCGGGCCTCCAAGATGAAAGCGGCCGACGGCGCGTTCGAACTGCGGGTGGCGCTGGACGAGATCCAGAACGAGATCGCCCCGCCCAAGGACGGCCCGAAGAAGGCGCTGTGGGACCGGCTCGGCGGCGAGGCGGCGGTGAAGGCCGTCGTTCACGACTTCGTCCTGGCCGCGGCCGAGGACAAGAAGGTCAACTTCACC
>JAYUBA010001151.1:0-3878 GCA_043741075.1 Frigoriglobus sp. | reverse complement strand
GGGTGAACCCGGCCGCTCGCCAAGCAGGGGCGCGCTCCGTTAAACTGGTGGGCATGAACCCCATCGTCTTCGCGATGCGCTACCCCTACGCCGTCATGGTCGGGGTGGTCGCCGTCCTCATCGGCAGCACCCTCGCCGCCACGCGGATGCACGCCGACGTGTTCCCGCCCCTCAACCAGCCGGTCATCTACATCTGCCAGCCGTACGGCGGCATGTCGCCCGCCCAGATGGAAGGGCTCATCAACTACGAGTACCACCTGCTGTACGTGAACGGCGTCCGCCACGTCGAGAGCCGCAACGTCACCGGAATGGGACTCGTCAAGGTGTACTTCCACCCCGGCACCGACATGGCCCAGGCGCTCGCCGAGGTGGTGGCCGGGGTGAACCGGGCGCGGTTCATGATGCCGCCCGGCACCGTGCCGCCGTTCGTCGCCCGCACCGACACCGGCACCGCCCCGGTCGGGTTCCTCGTGATCTCCAGCGACACGAAGTCGATCAAGGACATTCAGGATCTCGCGACGCTCCGCGTCCGCCCGCTGCTCGCGAGCATTCCCGGCGCGTCCAGCCCGCCCGCGTTCGGCGGCAACCAGCGGACGATCGTGGTGAACGTGAACCCGGACGCGGTGACCAAGCAGGGGCTGACGCTCTGGCAGGTCACCGAAGCACTCTCCGCGGGCAACCCGGTCACGCCGTCCGGCACGCTCAAGGTCGGCGACCGGCAGTACCTCGTCACCTCGAACGTGATGGTCGGCGGGAAGCCGGCGCAGGAACTCGCGCAGATCCCCGTGAAGCTCGGCCCGCACCCGGTGCTGCTCGGCGACGTGGCGACCATCGAGGACTCCGCCGACCTCACCGCCGGTTACGCGCTCGTGAACGGCCGCCGGTCCGTCTACATGATGATGACCAAGCGGGCCGACGCCTCGACCGTGACCGTGGTGAACGAGCTGAAGGCCGCGCTCCCGCGGATGCGGGAGGCGGTGCCCGAAGACGTGAGCATCGAGTTCGCGTTCGACCAGTCGCCGCTCGTCACGGAGGCCATGTGGGGCGTCGGCACCGAGGGGCTGATCGGCGCGCTGCTGACGGGGCTGATGGTGCTGCTCTTCCTGCGCGACTGGCGCTCGGTGGTCGTCGTCGTGCTGAACATCCCGCTCGCGCTGGCCGCCGCCGCGTTCGCGCTGTGGGCCAGCGGGCAGACGCTCAACCTCATGACCCTCGGCGGGCTGGCCCTGGCGGTCGGCATCCTGGTCGATGAAGCGACCGTGGAAGTGGAGAACATCCACACGCAACTCTCGAAGTACGACAGCGTGGCGCGGGCGGTGCGCCGCGGCAACCAGGAGACGGCCGTGCCGCGACTGCTGGCGATGCTGTGCATCCTCGCGGTGTTCATCCCGTCGTTCTTCATGGAAGGTGCCGCGCGCGAGCTGTTCGTGCCGCTGTCGCTCGCGGTCGGCTACGCGATGATCGCGTCGTACCTGCTGTCCAGCACGTTCGTGCCGGTGCTGTGCGTGTGGCTGCTGAAGCCCGGCCCGCAGCACGAGGAGGCGAAGGGCGGGCGGTTCGCGAAGCTCATGGACGCGTACGAAGCCGCCGTCGCGCGGATCGTGTACCGCAAGTACCTCGTGGTGCCGCTGTACCTCGTCGCGGCGCTCGCGCTGACCGCCCTGCTCTACTTCAACCTCGGCACCGCGATCTTCCCGCCGACGGACAAGGGGCAGTTCCTCCTCCGGCTGAAGGCGCCGACCGGCACGCGCATCGAGCGGACGGAAGAACTCGCGCAGGAGGCCACGCGGCTCATCAAGGAGGAGGTCGGGGCGGGGAACGTGGGCGCCACCGTCGGCTACGTCGGCATGTTCCCGACGAACTACCCGATCCAGGCCATTCACCAGTGGACGAGCGGGCCGGGCGAGTGCCTGCTGAAGGTCGCGCTGAAGGAGGACTCCGGCCTGCACATCGAGGAGCAGAAGGAGAAGCTCCGCGCGAAGCTCGACGCGGGGCTGAAGACGTGGCTCGCGGCGCGGTGGAGGGAGGACGGGCTTCCGCAGAATGAGATCGATGCGCGGGTGCCCGGCCTGCGGCTGTCGTTCGAGCCGGGCGACCTCGTGAGCGACGTGATGAGCTTCGGCGCGCCGACGCCGGTGGAGGTGCAGGTGAGCGGCTCCGACATGGCCGTGAACCTCGCGTTCGCGACCGGCCTGCGCGACCGGCTCGCCGCGATCCCCGAACTGCGCGACGTACAGTTGAACCCGGCCCAGGACTACCCGACAATCGACCTGAGCATCGACCGGGCGCGGGCCGCGACCATGAACGTGACCGCGCGTGACATCGGCATGTCGCTGATCCCGGCGACCGCGTCCAGCCGGTACATGCAACCGATCTACTGGCGCGACCCGAAGAACGGGCAGGCGTACATCGTGCAGGTTCAAATTCCCCCGCCGCAGATGGGTTCGACCACCGCGCTCGGCAACATCCCCGTCGGCCAAAAGGCCGGGCACGAGAACGGAATCGGGAACGGCAAGACCGACGGCACCGGCGGCGACCCGCCCGGCGTGGTGTTCCTCCGCGACGCGCTCGCGCCCAGCGGCGGCGTGCTGCACACCACCACCGCGGAGGAGGTGTACCGGTACAACATGCGCCGCGCGGTCAGCATCACCGCGAACGTCGCGACGCAGGACTTGGGGAAGGTGCGGCGCGCGGTGCAACGGGCCATCGCCGAATCCGGCGAACCGCCGCGCGGTGTGACCGTGGACGTGCGCGGCCAGTTGAACACGCTCGGCCTGGTGCAGTCGAGCCTCGGTCGCGGGTTGCTGCTCGCGATCCTCGCGATCGCGCTGCTACTCACTGCGTACTTCCAGTCGGTCCGGCTCGCGCTCGTGTCGGTGGCCGCGGTCCCGGCGACGCTGTGCGGCGTCGGCCTCACCCTCTGGGCGACGAACACCACGCTCAACCTCCAGTCGTTCATGGGCGCGATCATGGCGCTGGGCGTGTCCGTCGCGAACGCGATCCTGCTGGTCACCTTCGCCGAACGCGCGCGTCTACTCCACGGCGGCGCGGTCCGCGCCGCGGTGGAAGGCGGCCGGTCGCGGCTGCGGCCCATTCTCATGACGAGTTGTGCGATGATCGCCGGTATGTTACCGATGGCGATCGGGCTGTCGGCCGGCGGCGACCAGGTGGCCCCGCTCGGCCGCGCGGTGGTGGGCGGGCTGGCCGCTTCGACGCTGGCGACGCTGCTGATCCTGCCGGCGGTGTTCGCGGTGGTGCAGCGGAAGGCGGGGGTGGTCGGCGCGTCGATGGACCCGGACGACCCGAACAGCGGGCGGTACGACGAGAACCGCGTGAAGCTGTTCGACGAGTAATGCGGGATCGAGTGGATTGCTTTCTGTAGCCGGGGTCAGTGACCCCGGTAGCCCCGGCCTCACAGAGGCCGGCTACAGAAAGAGATCAACCCACTTCGTATAACACGGTTCGCCTTTACCGCCGCGAGCGGTGGAGTGGCGAGTGCTTCGGAGGGATCGGCGATGCGCCTCGATTTGCGTTTGCACGGCCGCACGGCGTCGGGGCAGAAGTGCCAGGCCGATGTCTCGGTCTACGCGAGCAGCCAGAAGGACTTGATGAAGGAGGCCGACACCGCCGCCCGCACGGCCGCGTGGGTGGCCACGGACCCGCCTCACGACCCGATCCCCGAAGGGTCGCAGATCGCCATCGAACACGTCGAGAAGCTTTGACCGCCGCCCGTTGCGGCGGTACGACGAGAACCGCGCGACGCTGTTCGACGAAGATGTGATATCAATGCGGGTTGAGGCGTATCGGTCGGTGTCGTTTTCTTGCCCTCTTCCCTTGCGGGAGAGGGTGGCGAGTCTTCGAGCCGGGTGAGGGGTGGC
>JAYUBA010001150.1:0-3879 GCA_043741075.1 Frigoriglobus sp. | reverse complement strand
CACCCTCACGGGTGCCGCTCGCCCGAAACCTCCACTCGAACCCGTCCCTTGCCCGCACGTCCGGGGCGGGTTACACTTCAACCTTCACGCCCCCCGCCTCGCAACCCCAGGCCCCGCCGTGAGCGCATCCGAAGTCACCTGCCCGGCGTGCGCCACGCAACTCCAACTCCCGCCGGAGAACACCGCGACCCGGTTCCGGTGTACGCAGTGCGCCACGATCTTCGACGGAGCGGTCGCGCCGCCGCCCGCGCCGGTTCTCGTCGCCACGCCCGTGTCGGTGTTCGCCCTCCCGGACGATGACGAAACCGAACCCGCAACCGAACCCGCGCCACGGCGGCGCGACGCGGACGACGAACCGCGGCCCGCGCGTCGGCCGCCGAAGCGCGACTCCGGCGGGCTGATCGTCCTCCTCGCCTGCGGGGGCACACTCGCGCTGGTCGCGGTGGCGGTCGGCGGGTACTTCGCGTTCCGCGACCCGAAGCCGGTGGCCAAGGGCGACCCGGCCCCGGTCCCCCCGGCCAAGCAGCCCTTGCCGAAGGTCGCCCCGGTACTCACGGCGGAACAGGTGATCCGCAAGGTGAAGTCCTCTACCGTGTACATTCGCACCACCGCGGGCGGCGGGGAAATGAGTTCCGGCACCGGGTTCTTCGCGGGCAAGCCGGGGTTCGTGGTGACCAACGCGCACGTCGTCGGGTACGTCGCCGGGTACGGCGAGGACGAGTTGCAGGTGCCGACGAAGCTGGAAGTAATCGTGGACAGTGGCGAGGGCGCCGAGCGGACGTTCGAGGCCACCATCTACGGCCTCGACGCGGATAAGGACCTGGCGCTGCTGAAAATCATCGACGGGGCCGCGCTCCCGCCGCTGCTGGCGCTGGGCAAGGCCGAGGAGCTGGCCGAGACGCAGGAGGTGATCGTGTTCGGCTACCCGTTCGGAGAGTCGCTCGGAAAGAACGTGTCGGTCAACCGCACGACGGTGTCGAGCCTCCGGCGGACGAACGGGTCGTTGGAGCGGGTGCAGTTGGCCGGCGGCATCAACCCCGGCAACTCCGGCGGGCCGGTGGCGAACGCCAAGGGCGAGGTGATCGGCGTGAGCGTCTCGTCGCTCAAGAAAACGGAGACGATCGTGTTCGCCATTCCGGCCGAGACGACCGCCCGGTTCCTCGACGACCAGTTCGCGCGCCCGACCGGCCGAATCATCCTGGGTTCGCTCGCCGAACTCTCCCCCGACGAGATGGCCGGCCGGTACCTGATCGTCGGGATGGAGAGCAAGGGCCAAAAGCTGACCGAGGCCGACCTGAAGAAACTCGGCAGGGACGAGGACCGGCGGGTCTTCATCGGGAGCGGGCGGTTCGTCACCGTCAGCAAGGGGAAGGCGGTCCTGGCGTCGATCAGCGTGGACGCGACCCGGAAGCCCGCCCACATCGACATCGTTTCGCCCAAGGGCGACGAGACGGAGGTGAGTTACGGCATCTACAAAATGGAGAAAGGCGTCCTGACGATCTGTCTGGCCAAGGGCGCGGAGACGGACCGGCCGACGGAGTTCAAGGGCGACGACGCGTCCACCCTGATGATCCTCAAGAAGCAGCTCCCGAAGTAGGCCGGCGAGGGGCGGGCACGCCGCCGTCCGTCCCGATACGCGGAGGAAACCAATGGTCGTTGCCACCCCACCGAAGATGACGGTGGACGAGTTCTTCAAACTCCACGGGAGCGAGTCGAACGTCGATCTCGTCCGCGGCGTCGTCGTGAGGTGTTCCATGCCCGGAGCGGAACACGGATACGTCTGCACCAACGCGAGCTTCGAGCTTACGGCGTTCGCGCGAGCGAACAAGGTCGGTCGCGTGATGGGCAACGACACGCTCATCCGCCTCTCCGGGGACACCACCCGCGGCGCGGACGTGTGCTTCCTGAGCTACGCGAAGCTACCGGCCGACCGGCGGTTGCCGGCCGGGGTTCTCGAGGTCGTGCCCGAACTGGTCGTGGAGGTGCGGTCGCCGTCGGACCTGTGGACGGACGCGCTGGGCAAGATGCTCGACTACATCCGCGCGGGCGTCGCGGTCGTCGTCATCCTGGACCCGAAGACCGAATCGGCGTCCGTGTTCCGCTCCGGAACGCGTCAGGAGACGTTCGAGAAGGACGAAACGCTCGCGCTCCCGGACGTGCTGCCGGGCTTCGAGGTGCCGGTCGCGCGCTTCTTCGAGGAGTGAGCGACCCCGTGATTAAGAAATGCCGGTGTGAGGTAGCGGCATGGGCGGCCGAACGACCATCACGCGGCGGTGCTCCTCGTCCAATACGTAATGGAAGACAAGCGGGGAAACCGACGCCGACCCAAAGGTGGGCATTAACATACTTGACGCAAAAGGCGGCGGGGCGGGGAGTCTGAGACTGGATTGACAGCCCGGATGGCTCAGCCGGGTTTCGGCCCGCGCTTCGCCTTCTTCTTCGCCCGTTCCCGCTGGTACGCCGCTTCCCGCTTGTCTATCTCCGCTTTTGGCACGGTGAACACGCGCCGGGCGAAGTCCTGGAAGGCGTCGCACGGCGTCGCGGGGTCGGCGGGTTTGGGGTTGCTCATGCGTGGAGTGTACCCCACGAAGACGAATCGGTAAACGTGCATCTGCGTATACAGGGTGAGATTCCAGCTGGAATCTCACCCTGTATACGGTACGGGCACGGATCAGTTCAACTTCCCTTCGCCAGCAATCGCTACGGCGGAAGCGATGGCCTGCCCAGAGAGCCTGCACGCCCGAGCGCATCGCTCGTTGCCTTGCAGTTCGTCTTTTTCGATCCGATCAGCCGCCAGAAGTTCGGCCAGTTTCACCTTCGCGAGTTCGACAGTGGAGAGACTGTCGCGGAGCGCTGCCTTTGGCTTCAGCCCACGTTGCACTTTCACCAACGCGGCCGTCCCCCCCAGGACGGGGCGGTTAAATCGCGTTCGTACAGTCGGCGTAGCCTGCCCCCTCGACTTCGTGATCCTTGAGGGTGTCGGTGAACCCCTTCCGGACCTCGATCCCCTCTTCACGGTTCTCGATCCACTCCAGTTGCCTGCCTTGCCGCTCGTACTTCGCTCGGCGCGCCGAGACGTATTGACCCGTCTTCCGAATGCTCGGAAGCACTTCTGAGGCGACCCAGTTCGTGAATGCATCTGCTGCCGGCTTGTTCGACCGGATCACGAACTTGTACAGGCCGGCCTCGTTGATGCAGAGCGTATCGAGTGTCACAACTCGATACGTACCATCACGTTGTCGGACTTGGGTCCGGAGTTTCCGGAGGGATATCCAGTCATCCGGAAGGCTCCCCAGAGTGTCCTTCCCCTTCCACACGATCCCCAGTGCCAGACACACGTCCAGAGCCACGAACCAGAGGTCGCGGTCCGTGCCCACGCACCGGATTTCGTTGCCCTGGAAGTCGAAGTCGCGAACGGCGAGATTGCGCATGATGTGTCATGCTCCAGGTACGTACCGCTCCCCGTGGCGCGGCAGAGAATGTTGAGGTAGGGTTGACCGACAGAACGCCGGCCGGTACGATGTGCTTACTGATGGCACAACGGCCGGAGCGAAGCCTCAACGGATCGCTCCGGCCGTTTCATTTTGACGAATGCGCGACTTTGCGCCAAGCACAATTCCACGAAGGCTAAGCGGATTCTTCCATCTTCCCCGTGAGCCTCTTGTATGTCAGTCGCTTACCGGCGATTGATCCAGTCACATCCACGAACCGCTCACCGTCGGTCTTCACTTTGCCGTCCGCGCGCTTCCGCTCGTTGAACCGGAAGTTCTCTTCGTCCAAGTAGCGGAACAGGTGGAACGGTTCGACGCTGACGTCGGTTCCGCGAATGCACCGCTTGAGCAGCGACCAGTAGTTCTCCAAGCCGTTCGTGTGGCAGTT
>JAYUBA010001149.1:0-3883 GCA_043741075.1 Frigoriglobus sp. | reverse complement strand
CGGGGAGAGGTCGGCGAGTCTTCGAGCCGGGTGAGGGGGCTTTCGCACGCCAACTGGAGGGAAGTTATTCCAAACCCGCTCCTTACAAAGTGAGGTTCTGATGCGCCCCCAATACGAGGAGGTTCGCGCGTACCTCCGCGAGTGGCACAACCCGCACAACGAACCGGGGCAGTACGACGGCAACGGCCTCGTTCACCTGTTGCTCGCGATTGTGGACAACCTGAGCACCAACGAGGATTGGGCCAACTTGCCCGGCATCCGCGACTCAATGACTGATACACAGGCCGCGTTCTTCGTGAGGATGGCGGCGCACGTTCGCGGCGAACAAGCGATTGCAACCCGTTGGCCGACGCTCGGTGAGGCGGTCGCATTCCTCAAGCGAATGGGGTTCACGGAGCAGACCGGCAAGGACGGCATATTCTTCATTGTCCATCCGCGGGATGAAGAGACTTGGTTCATCTTCCGCGACCGCGACAGGAGTGCGCTCTTGCGGCCGAGCGAGGCGACGGAAATGCGTACGCTTTTGACGCACCGCGGATACGTCTCGGATCGTGAGTTTGCCCGCTTCTGGCACCAGTGTTTGGATGCTCCGCCGCGTGAGGCGTTCCAATGATTTGGCTCGTCGTCATCGCCCTGCTCATCGGGGCCGCGGTCGCGCTCAAGGCGGGCCTGGTCGCGTTCGCCGGGTATGTGCTGCTCGGCGTGTACCTGCTCTCGCGTTACCTCGCGCGGCGGTGGGTGCGCGACCTCCACGCCACCCGCGAATGCGACGCCGCCCCACGCGAAGTCGGCGAATCGACCGCGGTGACCGTCACGCTCACCAACACCGGCGCGCTGCCGGTCGCGTGGGTGCTGGTCGAAGACCTCCTCCCCGACTTCGCGGCGAAGTCCCGCACGCCGCGGTTCACCGTTAAAGGCAAGCGGGTTCACGTCCTCACGCTCCGCGGCAGACAGACCAAGACGATCAAGTATAAGGTCACGTTTCTGGCGCGCGGCTACTACCCGCTCGGCCCGACGTTGCTCGAAACCGGCGACGTGTTCGGCCTACACCGGCGGCACCGCGTCGTCGGCAAGCCGGTGTACGTGATGGTGTACCCGAAGGTCGTTGCGCTGCCGAAGTACGACTTCGCGTCGCAGCGCCCCATCGGCGAAGTGCGGCTCCAGAACCGCCTCTTCGAAGACCCGACGCGCACCGCCGGCGTCCGGCAGTACGTCATGGGCGACCCCCTCCAACGCATCCACTGGAAGGTGACCGCCCGCACTGGCGAGTTGCACTGCCGCGTGTACGAACCGACCACGCTCGCCGGCACCACGATCCTCGTGGACTTCCACCAGGACGGCTACCCCAGGCGCAGCGAACCGCACCGCTCCGAGCTTGCGGTCACCGCCGCCGCCAGCATCGCCTACGCGGTGGCGATGCTGAACCAGCAGGTCGGGTTCGCGAGCAACGGCCGCGACGCCGCCGACCGCATCCGCGAGGAGTCGCTCGCCGCGGAATCGGCCGAGGCGGAAGCGGAAGGGCACGCGACCCGCGACGAGGCCCGCGGGCGCTTCGGGCTGAACGACGACAGCGACCGCATCCGTCCGGTGGTGGTCGAGACGCGTCGCGGGTTCGACCAGTTCCAGAAGATTCGCGAGGCACTCGCCCGCCTGGAACTCTCCGACGCGCTCTCGTTCGCGCAGTTCGTGCTGGAGGTGTCCGCGCGAATCCCGCGCGACGCGACCGTGATCGCGGTGCTGCCCCAGGTGCCGGTGGAGACCGCCATCGCGCTGGGCACGCTGCGCCGCCAGGGGTTCGCCGTCTCCGCGATCCTCGTCGGCCTGGACGACGGCGACAAGATCGTCGCGCACGCCCGTCTGCTCGCGGAAACGGTGCGCGACATCCGCTACGCGAACACCGTGGACGAACTGTCCCACCTCGGCGGAAACACGGCGACACCCGGCGCGGCGGCTTACACCGTCGATATCCCGCTGGCGTGACAGGTTCGTCGTTCTAACCAAGCCACACCGTTCCACGTGGAACATTGCGCACATCACCGCGCACGCCCGCGGTCGCTAACTATACAAATGTGCAAATTCTAACCTTGCTCATTCTCATATCGCTACACCGTTCCATGTGGAACGGTGAGGCAGGGTAATGCCACCGACGTTAGCACCGCGAGTCGCTACCCTAGCCGAATGAGCCGTGACCGCCTGCTCGCGTTCGCCCAACTGCTGCGTATCCCGAACGTGTTCACCGCGTTCGGGGACATCGCGCTCGGCACCTGCGTCGCCGCCGCGGTGCTGCCGTCGATGCCCGCGGCGTTCTGGCTCGCGTACCTCATTCTCGCGCTCGCGTCCGGCGCACTGTACCTCGCCGGGATGGTGTGGAACGATGTCTTCGATCTGGCCGAAGACCAGAAGGCGCGGGCGTTCCGGCCGCTGCCGTCGGGCCGCGTGGGGAGGGGCACCGCGATCGCCCTCGGCACGCTGTTGTTCGCGGCCGGGATCGCGCTCGCGTGCGCCGCCGGTCTGCCCGGTCAGCCGGAGTGGAACCACGAACCGCTCGTCTTCGCGCTCGGCATCCTGGCGGGCGTGATGATCTACGACGGCGGGGCGAAGCGGACGCCGGCCGGGCCGGTGGCGATGGCCGGGTGCCGCTTCCTCAACGTGCTACTCGGCCTGTCGCTCATCCCCGAAGCCGCGCTCGACATCGAATACCGCATTCACCTCGCGGCGGTCGTCGGCTTCTACATCGTCGGCGTGACGTGGTTCGCGCGAACCGAAGAAAGCGCGAGCCGGAAGCGCGACCTCGCGTTCGCGGCGAGTGTCATCGGGCTGTCACTCGTGCTCGCGCTGCTCCTGCGTGTGAAGCTCTCCGCCGGCACCGGCCCGACGAAGCCGCTCGCGGCGCTCGGCACGGTCGCGTTCCCGTATTTGCTGGTGGCGTTCGGCTTCCTCGTCGGCCGGCCGCTCGCCCGCGCGATCGGCGATCCGACGCCGCGGCGCGTGCAGGCCGCGGTGAAGCGGTGCGTGCTGGGGTTGGTCGCGCTCGACGCGGTGCTCGCGACCATGTTCGTCGGCGTGCCGGGGCTGCTCGTCCTTTTGTTGTTGCCCCCGGCACTCGTCCTCGGAAAATGGGTCTATTCGACCTGAGTTGCACGGCGGAAAGACGAGCCGCACGATGAACGCAGACAAAAGGCACGATTAAGACGAGAAGGACGTTGCTTTCGGAACACGGCCTTCTGCCTTTATCGTGTCTTTCGTCTGCGTTCATCGTGCGGCTCGACTTCTACCAAACCCAAACACGAAGTACGACCATGCCAGACCGCCGCACGTTCCTGCTCACCGGAGGCGCCGCCGTGGCCGCGACACTCATCCCCGACGCGCTCCCCGGCGCGGGTGCCAACGACGAGGCCGCCGCGTTCATTAAGGACCACGTCGCCAAGCTGCGCCCGCTGGAGGTGCAGGGTAGCATCGCGTGGTGGAACGCGAACACCACCGGCGCGGACGCGGACTTCAAGAAGAAGGAGGACGCGCAGAACAAGACCGACGAGGCGCTCTCCGACAAGAAGGCGTTCGCGCGCGTCAAGGCGCTGAAGGGCGCGGCCGACAAGGGCGAGATCAAGGACGCGCTCGCCGCCCGGCAGATCCAACTGCTGTACCTGCAGTACCTCGAAAAGCAGGTCGCGCCGGAGGTGCTCAAGAAGATCACCGCGAAGTCCAACGCGGTGGAGCAGGCGTTCAACGTGTACCGCGCGAAGGTGGACGGTGCGGAGATCGCCGACAGCAAGGTGCGCAGCACGCTCAAGGAGTCGGCCGATTCGGCGCTGCGGCAGAAGGTGTGGGAGGCGAGTAAGGGCGTCGGGGCGGCGGTGGAAGCCGACCTCGCGGAGTTGGTGAA
>JAYUBA010001148.1:0-3884 GCA_043741075.1 Frigoriglobus sp. | reverse complement strand
ATCCGAGGTAGAAGAGAGTTCGAATTCAACTCTGCATTCTGCCTCGGATCTGCGTCCCTCTGCGTCATCCGTGGCGCTTTCGTGCCTATTGAACAGTCACCACGAACTGCGAGTCGGCGTCCGCGTCCACGGTCACCTTCGTCACCGGCTTGCCCTCGGCGATGCGGGTCAGCACCTCCGCCGCGATCATCGTCAGCACGGTGCCGGTGATGATGTGGTCCGCGTTGCGGGCGCCCGTGTCCACGTCCTTGCACCGCGCCGCGATCGTGTCCACCACCGCCGGCGTGCAGACGAACGCCGCCTTGTAGTTCACCTTCAGCCGGTCGCGGATCTGGTTCAGCTTCAACTGGATGATCTTCTTCAGCACCGCGTCGCCGAGCGGGTAGTACGGCACCACCGTCATGCGGCCCAACAGCGCCGGCTTGAACGCCTTCAGCAGATCGCCCTTCAGCATCTCCGCCAGCCCTTCGGGTGAAGGGGCTGTGTCCGGGTCGGCGCACGCTTTCATGATGGTGTCGGTGCCGACGTTCGACGTGAGCAGGATGATCGTGTTCTTGAAGTTCACGTCCTCGCCGTCGTCGTTCTGGAGCACGCCCTTGTCGAACACCTGGTAGAAGATTTCCTGCACGCTCTCGTGCGCCTTCTCCACCTCGTCGAGAAGCACCACCGAATACGGCCGGTTCTTCACCGCGTTCGTGAGGACGCCGCCCTCGCCGTAGCCGACGTACCCCTTCGACGTGCCCACGAGCCGCGACACCTTGTGCGACTCCTTGTACTCGCTCATGTTCACGATGACCATGTTACGGTCGCCGCCGTAGAGGAGGTCGGCGAGGGCCATCGCGGTCTCGGTTTTGCCGACGCCGCTGGGGCCGGCGAGCAGGAACACGCCCTGCGGTCGGCGCGGGTCGGCGAGGTCGGCGCGGGCGGTGCGGATGCGCTTCGCGATCGCTTCCAGCGCGTGCTTCTGGCCCACGACGCGCTCTTCGAGTTTGTCGGCCAGTTTGAGGATCGTCTGCACCGCGTCCAGCACCATCTTGCCCATCGGGATGCCGGTGAGGCCGGAGACCACCTGCGCGACCGCGCCCCCGTGAACGACCGGGTACACGAGCGGGCTTTCGCCCTGCACCTTCACGAGCGCCGCGTTCAACTCCGCGAGCGCGAGCTTGTCCGCTTCGGGCGCGTCGGCGCCCGTCGTCTCGATCGCCGCGCGCTTGTCGCGAATCTGCGTGACGAGTTCCTTCTCCTTCGTCAACTGCTCTTCGAGGGCAGCCTTGCGGCTGTCGGCCACGTCCTTGCGGCTCTTGAGGTCCGCGACGCGCTCCGGGTTGCCGGCGGACACGCGCCCCTCGCGTTCGAGGAAGTCGATCTCCGTGACGAGGAGCTGAAGTTCGCGGTTGGTGTCGTCGAGTGCCGGCGGCGTCGCGGCCTGACTCAGCGCGACGCGCGCGCCGACGGTGTCGAGCAGGCTCACCGCCTTGTCGGGTAGCTGGCGGTCCGGCATGTACCGCACCGAGAGCCGCACCGCATCGACGACCGCTTCGTCGAGGATGCGCACCTTGTGGTGCTTCTCGAGCATCGGCACCAGCCCGCGGAGCATCCGGATCGCCTTCTGCTCGTCCGGCTCGTCGATCTTCACTTCCTGGAAGCGGCGCTTCAGTGCGGCGTCGGTGGCGAAGTACTTCTTGTACTCCGCGAACGTGGTGGCCGCGATGGTGCGGAGTTCGCCGCGGGCCAGCGCCGGCTTGAGCAGGTTGGCCGCGTCGTTCTGCCCGGCCTGCCCGCCGGCGCCGATGAGCGTGTGCGCCTCGTCGATGAACAGGATGATCGGGGTCGGCGACCGCTTCACCTCGTCCATGACCGCCTTCAGGCGGTTCTCGAACTCGCCCTTCACGCCGGCGCCGGCTTGCAGCAGGCCGAGATCGAGTGTGTGAAGTTGCACGTTGCGGAGCGGTTCCGGCACGTCGTCCGCCGCGATGCGCTGGGCCAGTCCTTCCACCACGGCGGTCTTGCCGACGCCGGCTTCGCCCGTCAGGATGGGGTTGTTCTGCCGCCGGCGGGTGAGGATGTCGATGACCTGGCGGATCTCGGCGTCGCGGCCGATGACCGGGTCCATGCCGGCCTTGGCCTTCGCCGTGAGGTTCGCGGTGAACTGGTCGAGTGCGGGCGTCTTCCCGCCGGGTCTGGGGCCGCTCGCGGCTTCGCGGGAACTGGTCGGCGCGACCGCCGCGGCCGAGGCTTCCTGGTCGTTCTCCTCGCTCGCGACGCGGGGGAGCAGGTCGGCGAGGTCGGCGCGCAACTTCTCGACGGAGACGCGGCCGAGTTCGGGCGAACCCGCGACCACCCCGCCGCGGAGCTTCGGGTCGGAGAGGACGGCGTACAACAGGTACGCGGAGCGCACCTTGTGCGCGCCCTGTTCGAGGGAGGCGAACACCCACGCGACCTGGACCGCGTCGAGGATTTCGGTGGCGAGGCCGGGCGTGTCGCGCGCGCCGGTCCGCAGCCGGTTCAGGGCGGTTTCGAGTTCGCGCTTCACCTTGCCGGCGTCGATCGCGTACTGGCGGAGTACGAACGCGAGGTCGCCCGCGTCCGCCTCCAGGAGCGCGAGCAGCCAGTGGTCGAGTTCGACGTAGCTGTGGGAGCGGGTGTTGCACAGCCCGATGGCCTGTTCCAGGGCGCGCGAGCACGTCCGGTTCAGCTTGCCAATCAGGGACCGTTTCAGCTTCTCGAATGGGTCGGCCATCGTGCGGCTCCGGTTACACAGTGCGGGGTACGAGGGTTACGGAGTTCGGCGCGCGAATCTTTCGGCCCTTTCTGTGGTCCGGCCCGTAGGTTAAGCTGACGCGAGCCACACCGCCATTTGCCACCGGAACATTGCCCCGCGAGGAGCTTCGGATGGGTGCCGAGTCGGCCGACACCACGCGCGTGACGCTCCTACACCGGCTCAACCAGAACCCGACCGACCAACTGTCGTGGGCCGAATTTGTGACGTTCTACGGCCCGGCCATCCGCGGGTGGCTGCTGCACTGGGGCTTACAGGAGGCCGACACGCAGGACGTGGCGCAGAACGTCCTCATGCGACTAACGGCCAAGTTGCCGCAGTTCAAGTACGACCCGAGCAAGAGCTTCCGCGGGTGGCTGAAGACGCTCACGCACCACGCGTGGCACGACTTCGTGACCGAGGCCGGGTACCGCACCCGCGGCAGCGGCGACACCAGCGTCCTCGACCAGCTCCAGTCGATCGAGGCGCGCGAGGATCTCGCGGCCCGCGTCGAGGCCACGTTCGACAAGGAGTTGCTCGAAATGGCGCTGCTGCGTGCGAAGGCGCGGGTGGCGAACAACACATGGCTGGCGTTCAAGCTCGCGGCCCTGGACGGCGTCCCCCCGCAGGCGGTGGCCGACCAACTCGGCGTCCGCGTGTCGCAGGTGTACCTCGCCAAGCACCGGCTCCAGAAGCTCGTGCAGGAAGAGATCCGCTCGCTGGAAGGCGCGGGCGCGGAAGGGTGAGCGACGCGCTTGCCGACCAGGGTCTCACGACCCTGGTTCTCGCGTGCGAAACCCCGCTTCATTCTCAGCACTTAGCACTCCCCATGCCCGATTGTCCCGACGACACCGAACTGGCCGGGTTCCTGAACGAGTCGCTTCCGGGCGACCGGTTGGGGCACGTGTCCGGCCACGTGGACGGGTGCCCGCGGTGCCAGGCGCGGCTCGACCGCCTCACCGAACACACCAGCGGGGCCGTCGCCCGGTACAAGGAGCTGTCGTCGGCCGTGCTCCCGGACGCGCGCTCCGGGGCCGCCGCGCCGCCGGACGCGGACACGCAGATTCTGGGCGGCCGGCCGGCGCTCGCGGCGTCCGCGCTCGTCGGGCTGCCGCGGGTGCCGGGG
>JAYUBA010001147.1:0-3885 GCA_043741075.1 Frigoriglobus sp. | reverse complement strand
CCCCTTCCCCGCCGCTCGCGCCGAAGCCGCCGGCCGCGAAGCCGCGACGCGCGCCCGCCGCCCAGGAGGAAGAAGCCGCGGGTCGCGGGGCGGGCGGGGCGCTCCTCGCGGCTGTGGAGCGCGTCTTCCTTCCCCCCCGCCTGCGCCCCGCGGCCGGACAGGAACCGCCCGCCGCCGAGCGGGTCGCGGCGCTGTTGCGCCGGCCCCTCGTGCTCGTCACCATCCTCGTCCTGGTCGGTGCCCTCATTTTCTTGCTCGCGGGCCGGTGATTTTGCGCCGGCCGGCCGAGTGGGGTATACTGGGGGAGCGATTCCCGCCGCGGCACCGTCGAGACGCGGTCCGCGCCTTCTCCCGCGGGTTCTCGAGATGGACTTGCACCTCCACAACGTGCGGACCGGCGAGACCGTCAAACTCGCCCCCGACCGCACGCTGATCGGGACCGCGGACCACGCCACCGTCGGCACGGCGGAGGGTGGTCCGTACCTCGCCGCGCTCGTCGTTCGCTACCCGACCGGCTGGGCGCTGTACGGCCTGTCCGACGACCCCGGTGTCACGTTCAACCGCCTCCCGCTCCACGCCGCCCAGCGGGTGACGCCGAAGAGGGGCGACCTGCTCACGGTCGGCGACGAGCGGTTCACGTTCCTCACGCCGCACAGCGACCCCAAAGCGCCCGCGACGGACGCCCCGCCGCCCGCGTGCTTCGCGTACATTCAGAACCCCGACGGGATGGAGGAGTGCCGGGCGGTCGATCACGACCTGCTGTTCGGCCGGCTCGCGCTGTGTCACGTTCAGTTGGCCGACACCCGGCTCTCGCGCCTCAGCGCGCTCCTCGCCGCGCACGCCGGCTCGTGGTACGTTCACGCGCTGTCGAATAAGCCGATCGGCCGGAACCGTAAGGCGGTCAACACGTTCGCGCGGATCGAAGACGGCGACGAGTTGCTCATCGGCCCGCTGGTGGTACGCATCGAACTGCGGGCCGCGGCGGAGGCACCGACCACACCGCCGCCGGCGTCCGGATCGACCGCGCGGATGCGGCGCGCGAGTGCGCCGCACGCGGCGCAACCGGCCGGCGCGACGGACTTCGCGGAGACGACCGACGACGGGAGCGGGCCGCACGAACCCGCGGCCGGTGCGGACCTGCTCGCGCTCCGCGCGGGCGCACAGCGCCTGGAGCAGTGGCTGAAGGGGGGGTTGAACCCGGGCGCGAACGCACCCAAAGGCGGGGTGGGCGGGTGGCTCGACGCCCAGCGCGACCGACTCCGGCGGTTCTGGCTGGACACGCCGGAGACGACCGCGGCCCGGAGCCTGCGCACCGCCGGCCGGATGGACGAGGCGTTCGCCGTGCTGGACCGCGCGATCCGCGCCCGACCGGACGGCCCGGAACTCTTCCGCGAGTTGTACCGGTTGTACGAAGCGGCCGGCTTCACCGACCTGTGCTACCGCCCGCTGCGGCAGATCGAAAAGCTGGCCCAGGCCCGCGGCGCACCGGACACCTGGGTACTCGAGACGCTGGCGCGGGTGTGCGAGCGAATGGGTCGCGAGCGGCCGTCGATGATCGACCGCGCGATCGGCTACTGGAACAAGCTGGAGGCCGCGACCGGGGTGAGCTACTCGCGCGAGCGGACGGACGCGCTGGCCCTCCGCGCCCTGCACGAGGGCGGCTACGCCGGCGCGTCGGGCGACGGGAGCTGAGGCGCGGTTCCGTTGTTCTCTCGTGGCACCGGTCTCCCGACCGGTGAACCGGTTACACGCCGAACCGCTCGAGCGCGTCGCGGTTCAGTTCGATGCCGAGACCGGGCCCGTCGGGGATCGTGAGGAAACCGTCGGCGTCCGGGCGGAACGGCACCGTGATTAGCTCGTCCACATACGGCGACGGCGTGAGGAACTCGACGTACGTCGCCACCGGCATCGCGGCGGAGAGTTGCAGGTCGGCGGCGAGGCCGATCGCGGTATTCCAGCCGTGCGGCACCCACTGCACGTTGTGTTCGTAGGCCATCCACGCGATCCGCCACGCCTCGGTGAGGCCGCCGCACTTGGTGCAATCCGGTTGCACGATGTCCGCCGCGTGCTGTTGGATGAGCGGCCAGAAGCTCTGCCGCCGAGTGAACACTTCGCCCGTCGCGATGGGCACGGGTGAATGCCGCCGCAGTTCCGCATAACCCGCGAGGTCGTCCGGCGGCAGCGCCTCCTCGAACCACACCACATCGTAGTTCGCGAGCATCTGTGCCGTGCGCAGCGCCCACTTGTAGCCGTGCGGCCAAAAGGCATCGCTGCCGCCGGCATCGACCATCAACTCGACGCCCGGACCGACCGTCTCGCGCGCGGTTTGGATGAGGAGTTCGTCGAACTTCGCGTCGCGCCGGCCGAACGGCTTCCAGCCGAGCTTGATCGCTTTGAACCCGCGTGCGACCGCGGCCTTAAGCTTCTCGCGCAGTGGTTCGACTTCCGCGAAAAGGAGCGAGCCGTAGGGCTTGATCTTCGAGCGGTAGTTGCCGCCTAGCAACCGTGACACCGGCTGTTTCGTGATCTTGCCGAAGATGTCCCAGAGCGCGATGTCGATGCCGCTGATGGCGTGTTCGACGCTCCCGCCGCGGCCCTGCCAGAACGTATTTTGCCGCAACTTCTCGCTGACGCGTGCCGGTTCGTCCGCCCGCTCCCCGATGAGGAAGGGCTTCAGCAATCGGGCCGCCGCCGCGACCAGATGACTACTCGTGAAGGTGCTGCCGACGCCGACCAAGCCTTCGTCGGTCACGACCTCGACGACGGTATGCACGTTGTCTTCGGGCGTGAGTTCTTCGGCCCACCCGCCCTCGACCGTTCCGCCCGTTAGCCCGGTGAATTTGAGTTCGGCGATCTTCATATCCGCTCCAGTCACGACGTTACTCACCCCAGAATGATGATTCGCGCCAGCTCCAGATCAGAAGCTGGGGCAACCCGCCTACGTCGAGCATGATGACGAGCAAGCTGATAACAGCCGTCGGCCGGTGTCCGAACGCGAGATAACAGCCGAATAGGGCGAAGAATGTACCGATGAATGGTCCGATCGAGGCACCTCGAAATCCCTCCAACGAGCCATGCCGTTTGCGGTAGAAGTAGGGTCGCAGGGCGATGTGACCATTTCCAACCGCCACCAGCGCCCCGAGGAACACGAACACGAGGCCGGGAACAGTACCGAACTCGAACAACTTCGCGAGGAAGACGGAAGATGGGGGACCGTTCCACAAGGAGGCGGCGGGTAGTCCGAGTGGTGCGAGACAAACGACAACCCCGACCGCGCGACGGCAGTAGTTCCATTTCCGCGGTGCTTCGGGATCGGACATCGGTGCGTCTCACTACAGCGGGCGCTGACCCCACGGGATCGGCATGGTCGGCGGCTTGCGGTGCCGGTCCTTGCGCACGTCCTTCGGCCGGTCCTTCCACCACGTCACGTACCGCACGAGTTGCTTCACCGCTTCTTCGTAGGCTTGCTGACCCTTCTCCGGGGTCGCGAGTTCCGCGTCGCCGAGGACGCCGGTGTCGGAGTAACTGCTCGTCCATGAGACGGTCGTTGCCGGCCCGGCCCCGAACAGATCCACCCAGTTGAACGGACTGTCGTCGTCGTTGAAGCTGATCGTGCCGCTCTTAATGAGGTCTTTGCGGACGTTATCGCCATCGAGATAGAGATAGAGGCTGGTCTCAAGTTCGCATGCGTGCGAGCACCCGCCGGGGAACTTGCTTTGCCGCCACTTCGGCAGGAACGTCTTGTCCACCGTGAGCAGGTTCCACCACGCGACCAGGCTACACTCCGCGTCCGTCTCCAGGTTGGTGCGGCGGGCCACGAGGTCGAGGTTCGGCATGTTGGAGCCGTGGCCGTTCAAGAGGATGATCTTCTTGAAGCCGTGGTAG
>JAYUBA010001146.1:0-3888 GCA_043741075.1 Frigoriglobus sp. | reverse complement strand
GCAACTTCCGGGCGTGGCTGTTCCGCATCGGGCACAACAACTTCGTGAACCAGAAGCGGTCCGAGCGGCGCACGCAACACCAACTGCCGGACGACGCGGCGGCCCCCGACCGCGGGTCGGCCGAGAGCGCCGCCGAGAACCGCGAGACGCTGGAAGTGGTGAACCGGGCCGTGGACGACCTGCCGTCCGACTTCCGGGCGGCCCTGCTGCTCCGGGTCCACGAAGGGCTGTCGTTCCGCGAGGTAGCGAAGGTGCTCGGCACCACCGAAGAGACGGCCCGGTGGCGGGTGTTCAAGGCCCGCCAGAAGCTGATGAAGGTGCTGTCGCCGGAGTTATTGCCTCCGGGCGCGGTTTCAGAAGAGGCAAAAGAGTAAGAGGAATGGCCACAAAAAAGCACAAGAGGCACAAAAGAAAACCGAACACCAAGACAGAAGAGTGAGTTAGAAACATTCATTCTCTTGTCTTCTTTTGTGCCCTTTGTGCTTTTTTGTGGCCAACTGTGTTCGTGCGGAAGTGACGGGTGAAGCGATGAACTGTCAGGCCGTTCAGAACCAGATACTCGCGCTGCCGGACCCGCGGGAACTGTTCCCCGCGCTCCGAGAGCACGTACTCGGGTGCGACGCGTGCCGGACGTGGGCGCGGCACGCGGCGCGGCTGGAAGTGCTGCTCGAACAACTGCCCGTGCCGCCGGCGCCGGGCGAGAAGAAAGAGGCGATGCTCGGCGACCTGATGTCGGCCGACCCGGTCATTCACCCGATGGCGACGCCCGCGACCCGGCCGAGCTTCGGGCTGGTCGCGGTGCGCTTCCTCCGCCGCAACGCGACCGCCGTCAGCGGCCTCGCGGCGGCCGTGCTGGTCGCGGTCGGTCTCTACTCGTTCTGGCCGACGAAGACGAACACCGTGGTCGCCGCGCCGACGCAGAAGCACCCGCTGCTGGAGAAGATGGTGGCCCGCGACGTGGCGATGGCCCGCGCGGACACGCCCACGAAGAAGCTGGAAGTGCTCGGCGCGATGGCCGACGACCTCGCGGGCGAGACCCGCGGCATGGCCCGCCTCGCGTCGGGCGCCGAACTGAAGCAGATGGCCGGGTGGTACGAGAAGGTGGTGCGCGACGGCATGGTGCCGCAGGCCGATAAGCTGCCGCTTCACATGACCGCGGCGGAGAGGGCGAAGGTGCTCGAAGCGCTGGCCGCGAAACTGGACGCGGACGCGACCGAGGCGGAGAAGGTGGCGCGGGAGGCGCCGCCGGACGCGCAGCCGGCACTCAAGCGGATGGCGGACACCGCCCGCGAGGGGGAAAAGTCGCTGCGGGTATTGGCCCGCAAGGGGAGCTGAGATGGTCCGCTGGGCGTACCTACTGACCGCGTTCGTCGCACTCGCCGCGTGGGCCGGCGCGCAGGGGCCGGTGCCGCCCGCGCCGCTCTCCGCCGAGGACAAGTTGCGCCTCCTCAAGGCCAACGGCGCGCTGATCGAGAGCCTGGTCCGCGACGGCGTCGCGATGTCCGCCGCCGACACCCCGGTGGACCGCGCCTCCCGCTGCCGCGACGCGACGCGGTCGCTGGTGAACGCGATTCTGCGAGCCGCCGAGGCCGAGGACGCGGAGCGGGTCGCCGAACTGACCGGCCTGTTCCGCGCGGTCGTGATCGACGGGCTGGTTCCGACTTTGGCCGAGGCGCAGGTCGGGGTGACCCCCGGCTCGCCGGCCGATGTGAAGTTGCGCGAGGAGCGCGGCAAGTCCGTGAAGGACGTGAGCGAACTGCGGGCCGCGATCCCCGCGACCGGCAAGGTGGGCGACAGCCCGCGGGTGAGGGAAGCCCTCAAGCAACTCGACGAACTGGCCGACGCGCTGAAGTAGGTGGTCAGGTTTCGCCGCTTGCGGCTGCGCGGGCGGCCCGCGAAGCCGCAAGCGGCGAACTGACGTCACCGGCACCAGGTTCCCCAGGAACTGCCGCGTGCAGCGCGCCCAGGTGTACCGCGCCCCCTCCTCCGCGCACGCGTCCGGCTTTCCGCCCTCCAGCGCCCGTTCCACCGCCCGCCCCAAATCCGCATCCAGCGCGCCCAACTCGTCACGCGTCACGATGTCCATCGGCCCGGTGACGGGGTACGCCGCGACCGGCAGCCCGCTCGCCAGCGCTTCGATGAGCACGATGCCGAACGTGTCCGTGCGGCTGGGGAACACGAACAGGTCCGCGGACGCGTACACCGCGCCGAGCGCGTCGCCCCGGCGGTAGCCGAGGAACACCGCGTCGCGGTGTTCGCGCTCCAGCACCGCCCGCGCCGGGCCGTCCCCGACGACGAGTTTCGTGCCGGCCGTCTTCAGCTTCAGGAAGTCGTCGATGCCCTTCTCGTGCGACACGCGCCCGACGTAAAGTAGGATCGGCCGCGGGTAGCTCGAAGCCGCCTTCGGCCGCGGGCAGAAGGTGCCGAGATCGACGCCCCGCGACCACCGCCGGATCGGCGCCGCGAACCCGCGACTGACCAGTTCCTTCTCCAGGCTCGGCGTCGCGACCATCATGCACGACGACGACCCGTGGAACCACTTGAGGAATCGGTAGGTGATGCCTTCGGGCACGCGGGCGAGGCGGTGGAGGTATTCGGGGAACCGCGTGTGGTACGATGTGGTGAACCGCCAGCCCATGCGGCGACAAAACCTGCGAACCCAGAAGCCGAGCGGCCCCTCCGTGGAGATGTGGACGTGGTCCGGCCGGAACGTGTGGACGCGTTCGTAGACGCGGCCGGGCCGCATGACAGACAGCGGGATTTCGGGGTAGAACGGCGTGGGGACCGACGGGAAGCCGGTCGGCTCGACGACCTCGACCGCGTGCCCCCACGCGCGGAGCAGCTGCGCGGTGGTGTCGAGCGTGCGGACGACCCCGCTCACCTGCGGGTGCCACGCGTCGGTGGCGATGAGAATTCGAGCCATCGGATTGAAACTGCGCCGTCGCCGGTTTAGCGGTGGCCCCGGCGGGGTCACGCGAGGAGCATGATATGCCCGATCCCGACAAGCGGATGCTGCGCGACCTGAAGCGGGCGCTGAAGAAGCGCGGCAACAAGCACCGCCGGGCCGAGCTGAAGAAGAACCTCGCGACCAACCCGGAGGAGGCGGCGCACGCGGAGGAGGACCTCGGCCGCCACCGCTCGGACACGCTCAACAAGCTCGACAACGACAGCACCCGCAAGAAGAAGGACGAGGAGAAGCCGGGGGAATAGCGGGCAGGTGCCGCCGACGGCGTGCGAGTTGATTGCGAGTTCGTTCAACTGGAGGCGCAGCGATGGAGCCGGAGACAGTTGAGACCGTTCTCGCCCTCATCGAGAAGCAACCGGCCGACGCGGAGTTGTACCAGCGTCTTGGGCAACTGTATTCCAATGCTGAACGATCGGAGGAAGCTCGCGCGGCTTACGAGCGGTCGCTGGAACTCGATCCAACGGACCCATTCACGCACCTGTATTTGGGGAACTGGTTTTACGGCTCCCGGATGTATCCGGAGGCACTGGCGCGGTTCCAGCACGCCGCGAAATTGTTGCCCGATCTGGCGGTGGCGTACTGGTGTCAGGCAGATGCCTACCAGGCGCAAGACCGATATGACTTGGTGCAGCAAGCCTATGAAACAGCCGTCCGCGTCGCCCCCGACGATCAGCAGGCCCGCGAGAAACTGGCGGCGTGGCACGAGTGCCAGAGCGGAACAACGGACCAGACTCCAGGAATGATCCGATCGGCGTACCGAAACGACCAAGCCGCGACGACCGTCTTGTTAGCCGCGCGCTGGCTCCAAGCCCATCCAGATGATTTTTGGAGACTTCTCGGTGGACGCGACAGGTCTTAACTTGCTGCGCTGATTGATCTTCTCAAGAAATCCAGCCTGTGCCTCTTTGGGGGTTACCACACCA